>CAMPKG010000005.1 GCA_946887085.1 uncultured Sphingobacteriales bacterium | reverse complement strand
AATCAGGATCAGGTAACGACGGGATAACTTAGAATTAATAAATCATAGCTTCCTTCGCATCAATAAGATTTAGCAAACAATATTTTATTTCATAAAAACAACAAAATGGCTAACCAGGACAACAAGAATTTTGTAGAAAACATGGTGAACGCCCAGAAGCAGGTGGTAGACACAATGGTAGAGAATACCAAAAAATTTGCCAACGGAAATGCTATGGTGAACGACACGGTGGAAAAAGGAAGCGAGTGGTACAAGAACTGGATAGAGAACCAGCGGAACATGTTTACCAAAACTTCTGAGCAGGCAAACAATGCCACAGAAACTGCAAAAGACAATATGTCTCAAATGAACGAGTTTTACCAGAACTGGTTCAACACGCAGATGGGCTGGGCTAAGCAAATGTGGGAAATGAACCTGGATTTCGTGAAGAACAACACTGCAAATAACAACACGATGAATACAGACCCGATGGCTGCATGGAATAACTGGATGGGCAATATGAACAACTGGATGGGTGGCATGAACCAATCGGCTAACTGGATGAATAATGCAAACACCTGGATGAGCCAGATGCAGAACATGAATCCTTTCAATATGGATGCATGGAAAAAATCTTCTGACAACTGGACGGGTATCTTTAACCAACAGTACGAAATGCTGAACAACAACTTCAGCGAGTGGCAGAAGAACATGAACAACGGTACTGCACAGGATGCTTACCGCAACATGGTGAATGTAACTGAAGGTTTCACACGCTTTGCAGAAATGTGGACGCCAATGTGGAAATCTATCCAGGAGAAAACTTTCAACATGGATATGTATAAGCAGTTCATGAACCCTTCTTCTTACAAAGAAATGATGGATAAGTTCTTCGGTTTCATGCCTGAGAGCAGCCGCCAGTATATGCAGAACATGACCAACATGATGCAGAACGGTATGGGCCAGATGAACCAGTTGGGTATGAATAACTACCAGCAGATGCGTGGTATGATGGGTTCCTCTATGCCTAATGCTTCTGAGATCTTCGGCAACATGATGAATGGCTACAACACATGGTACAACAACCTGAACAACGCCGTTGCACCCATGATCAAAATGATGACGCCAAACCAGCACACAAAATCTATGCTGGAGTGGAACGATATAGCTAACCGCATGATGGTATACAGCATCAAAAATGCTGAGCTGCAATACATGATCTACAACCAGGGTACACAGGTAATGGACAAACTGGCTGAGAACGTGATGGGCAAGATGCAGAAAGGTGAAGAAATGACCAGCATGCTGGCTATGTACCAGGAGTGGCTGAACATTGGCGATAAAGTTTTCGTTTCATTGTTTGAAGGTGAAGAGTACAGTAAGCTGATGGCAGAAGTTAGCTCTCTGCAAATGAAACTGCGCAAAGACGTTGAAGGCCAGGTTGAGAAAATGATGGTAGGCATTCCTGTAGCTACCCGCAGCGAAATGGACGAGATGTACAAAACCATCTACGACCTGAAGAAACAAGTTCGCCAGCTGGAGAAAATGCTGGAGATAGACGGAGAGGTAGCTGCTGAAGAAAAGAAAGCTGCAACATCTACGCGCACTAAAAAAGCTTAATCGGACTTTTAAGAGGATAAAGAAAGGCCCCGCTTCTGCGGGGCCTTTTACATTTTGGCTTTCAGCATCCGCAGATTGCCGTGCATGTCTTTTTCAACACTTACGTCCGCATATCCTTCACGCCTGAATAATTCTCCTGTGGCGTTTGCATAATCAAGATGAAGCTCACAATAGATAGTTCCACCGGGATTCAAATGCTCTTTGCCAAACCGCGCAATGTGGCGATAAAATAACAACGCATCTTCGTCGGGCACAAACAATGCGAGTTCAGGTTCAAAATCACGTACGTTTTTGTCCAGTGATTCTTTCTCGGCTATGGGAATGTAGGGAGGATTGGAAACGATAACGTCATAGTGGGGAAGTTGCCTCCGAAAGACATGGCTTAGAAAATCGCCACGGAGAAATTCAAGATCTGCGCCTAATAAGCGGGCGTTCTTTCTTGCCACTTCGATCGCTTCTTCGCTTATGTCGCAGGTAGTGACGATGCTTTCCGGCAATTCCAATTTCAAAGAAACAGGAATGCAGCCACTGCCGGTGCCTATGTCGAGAATGGCCAGGTTTTTATTCCTGTGGTCATCTGCGATCCATTGTACCAGTTCCTCAGTTTCCGGGCGTGGTATCAGCACATTGCCGTCTACCCTGAATTGCCTGCCCATAAACCATGCGTGGCCTAAAACATATTGCAAAGGCATGCCGGTTTGCAGCTTTGTCAATGCACCGGTATATTGTTGTTGCTGTAACTCGGTCAATGTCGCATCTTTTTCAATCAGCCTTTTCATTTTGTCCAGTCCTGTTACGTGCTCCATTACCTCGTGCGCGATGGCAGCAGCCTCACGTTCGTCGTAAAGCCGTTTCAAATTGTTCTTCAGCTCGTAAAATGCGGTGTTGTAAGTGAGCATGGGGTAAAGATACACTGGTTCGGGCGTCCCCGCTCGGAACCATTAAAAATGAAGCGTCAGCTTTTGAAGGTTGCGCTTTACATTTGCGTCAATGCCTGATCACGACAAATATATGCGTCGATGCGTGGAGCTCGCACAGCTTTCAAAGGGAATGGTTGCACCTAATCCTATGGTAGGTGCTGTATTGGTGCATAAGGGGCGTGTTATTGGCGAAGGCTGGCATAAAGAGTACGGGCAGGCTCATGCCGAAGTGAATTGCATAGAAAGTGTTGCGGAAGAAGATAAGCGGCTTATTCCTGAAAGCACCATGTACGTGAATCTCGAGCCATGCGCACATCACGGCAAAACACCACCTTGCGCCGATCGTCTTGTCAAGGAGCAGGTGAAAGAAGTAATTGTTTGCAATGTTGATCCTTTTGAAAAAGTTGAAGGGCGAGGAATGCAGATACTTAAGGACAACAACATTGCCACCCAAACAGGGATACTTGAACAGGAAGGAGCATGGATGAACCGCAGATTCTTTTGTTTTCATCAGCAAAAGCGGCCTTACATCATCCTGAAATGGGCGCAAACAAGCTCGGGTTTATTTGCGCCGCTTAACCGTACACGCTTTCAAATAAGCAATGAACACAGCAAACAGCTGCTGCACAAATGGCGTACGGAAGAGGCCTCAATTATGGTGGGTTACAATACTGCGCTGAATGATGATCCTCAATTGACTTCAAGGCTATGGCCCGGGAGGCAGCCTTTGCGCATTGTGCTCGACAAGGATTTGAAACTTCCACGATCTTTGCGCGTGTTTAATGATGACGCCACAACGTGGATCATAAATGAACAGAAAGAAGCCAACGGAGAGCATGTACAATACGTGCAATTTGATTTTGGCTCTTCATTGCTCAATAAATTAATGGACAAGCTCCACGAACAAAACAAACTCTCCCTGATAATAGAAGGTGGCGCGCACCTGCTGAATAGCTTTATAGAACAGGGACTCTGGGATGAGGCTAGAATATTTGTAGCTGATGCTGAGTTGAACGAGGGCATTCCTGCGCCGGTGCTTAAAGATGCAAACAACGCTTTTGAGACCGAGTCGGGGACAGACAAATTGTTTTTTTATACTAATAACAACAGCGCTTATCCTTACGTAGCTGGCATGGATTTATAAAAGCTCATCCCGATGTTCGATCTGCTGGCAACTATCATACTTAATACAGTTTTATTCGTACTCTTCAAGATATACTCCCGCTTTGGTGTAGATAACCTGCAGGCTATTGTTGTGAACTACTGGACATGTGTGGTCACTGGTAGCTTTTTATTGGGCGCTTTCCCGGTAACATCAGAAAGTATTAATGAGCCCTGGTTGCCATGGGCTGCTTTGATGGGGACCATGTTCTTCTCGGTCTTCAACCTGCTTGCCTTTACAACGTTGAAAGAAGGGATTACAACAACAACTGTGGCAAATAAGCTATCAATGGTGATACCGGTTGCCTTCTCTGTATTCCTGTATGGCGACAGGCTGACTGCTTTTAAAATTGCGGGTATATTATTGGCATTCCCGGCAGTCTATCTCACCACAAGAGTAAAAGAAGACGGAAAGCAAGGGCAAGACCTGCTATGGCCGGCACTGATATTCATCGGCAGCGGCTTGCTGGACACGATGACGAAATTTGTGGAACACAGCTATATCGACAGCGATGAAGGAACTATATCCTTTACTATTCATACTTTCTTCACAGCGGCATCGGTGGGCACTTTGGTCGTTGCGGTACAGTTGATAAGAGGGAAGATAAAGCTGCACTATCGCAATATCATTGCAGGCATTGTATTAGGCGTGCCCAACTATTTTTCTATTTATTATTTCATCCGTTTCCTTAAATCGGGCTTCCTGCAAAGCTCGGCAGGCATACCTGTGGTCAATATTGGTATTGTGCTGGTATCGGCGCTTACTGCGATATTATTTTTCCGCGAGAAAGTGACACGTTTGCGGGTAGTGGGTCTCATCTTATCTATTCTCGCTATCTTGCTCATCGCTTTGGGCGATACGAATGGAACAGGTGTTTAAATACAAAACTATTGCGGCAGCCGCAACGGCAGAATTCAAGGACAGGGGAAGCAAATTTCTTGCATATGCATACCCGGTATCAACAGTGCAGGAGATAAAAGAGAAGATCCAAAATCTCAAAAAAGAACATCCGAAGGCAGTACATCACTGCGTCGCTTATCGACTGGGCACAGATGGTACCCAATATAGGGCCAGCGACGACGGAGAGCCTTCCGGCAGTGCAGGCAAGCCAATGCTGGGACAGATAGACAGCGCGGGGTTTATTAATGTACTGGTTGTTGTCGTTCGTTATTTCGGAGGGACATTATTAGGTGTTCCGGGGCTTATCAACGCCTATAAAACTGCCACAGCTGACGCGTTGGCCCAGGCGGGAATCATCGAAAAATGGATAGAAGATAAATACGAAGTGCAGTTCGACTATCCCGTGATGAGTGAGGTGCTCTACCTGCTGAAACAGGCGGAGGCAACCATTTATCAACAAGACCTCCAGCTGTTCTGTATTGTTAAAACCGGCATTCCGCGCAACCGGAGTGCCGATTATGTGCAAAGACTTTCGGAAATTCGCGGTGTAACCGTAAAGCAGTTAAAGAAAGAAGTTTAGTTTGTCGTCTCCCGAAAAAAATACAGCACTGATAAAGGCCGAAGCCGCGAGGCTTGGGTTCATGTCCTCCGGCATTGCCGCATCGAGGCAACTTGATGATGATGCCCGCAGGCTGGAGCAGTGGCTGAAGCAGGGCTATCACGGCTCTATGCAATACATGGAGCGGTATTTCGATATGCGTATAGATCCGGCTAAGCTGGTGCCGGGCGCTAAGTCGGTGATCACTCTACTGCTTAATTATTTTCCATCTGAACAGCAGGCCGCAGATACACCTAAGATCGCGAAGTATGCCTGGGGCACTGACTATCATTATGTGATTCGTGAAAAACTCAATGAGCTGTTGGAATTTATCCGGTCGAACATAGGCGACGTAGATGGCCGTGGTTTTGTAGATAGCGCACCGGTATTGGAGCGAAGCTGGGCGGTGAACAGCGGACTGGGCTGGGTGGGGAAGAACGGAAACCTGCTGACAAGAAACACAGGTTCCTATTTTTTCATTGCAACGCTTATTACAGATCTGGAACTGGTGCCTGATCCGCCATTTACTACCGATCATTGTGGCACCTGCACACGATGCATGGATGCCTGTCCGACACAAGCTATAGTGTCACCGTCAGAAGTGGATGGGAGTAAATGCATTTCTTACCTAACGATCGAATTAAAAGATGTCCTGATGCCTTCAGAGTTTCATAATAAGATGGAGGGCTGGATGTTTGGCTGCGATATCTGCCAGGATGTTTGTCCCTGGAACCGTTTTGCAAGATCAAACAATGAATCTCATTTTACACCGATACCAGAGGTGCTCGATCTCTCTATCGGCGAGTGGGAAGCAATGAGTGAAGAAGTATTCCGTAAAACATTCAAGTCGTCGCCACTCAGCCGCCCGAAGTGGAAGGGCATCCAGCGAAATCTTAAAGCAATAAAACAGCAGTAGTTATTTATTCTTGCCTTCCAGCATCGGCACAAAGATGAAATCGCCGCGCTCTTCTTCGTGCACCGTACCGTCTTTGTCTTTTGTGATGCGGAGCATTTTTTGCCCGCTGTCGTCACCAACCGGTATTACCATGACACCGCCGGGTTTCATTTGGCCTATGAGCTTGGGTGGAATGAAGGGTGCTGCCGCTGTAACAATCACTTTATCAAAAGGAGCAAAGGAAGGCAGGCCTTCGAAGCCATCGCCGTAGAAGCGTTTGATGTTGGGATAATTCTTTAAAAAGAAAAACTGGCCGATGAAATCGTACAGTATTTTTTGTCGTTCGATGGTATATACCATCGAACCTAGCTCTGCAAGCACGGATGCCTGGTAAGCGCTGCCGGTGCCTATTTCCAGTATCTTATCGAATTTCTTTATCTCCAGTAGCTGTGTCTGGTAGGCGACTGTATAAGGCTGGGAAATTGTTTGATTAGCTGCTATAGGGAAAGCGCGATCTTCGTAGGCAATGCGCTCAAATGCAGGGTCGAGAAAGAAATGACGGGGAATGCTTTCAATGGCTGCAAGTACCCGCTCATCGTTGATTCCTTTTTCGCGTAGCCCTTGTACCAGTTGTTTTCTTAGTCCTTTGTGCAGGTAGTTATCTTCTCTCGGTTTGCTGTGCAGCATGTCACAAAGTTAGCGCTACTTGACTTAAATAAAACTTGTGCCTTTGGCAGGAATAACAGATGAGCTAACTATTTGAAATTCATGGCAACACCAAAGCCTACGCCGTTGCCGTGCAGCATTGGTTTCATTTGCATGGAGATATCGCGGGATATGTCGAAGTTGCGCAGGTGCGCTGAAGCGACAGCATCGAGTATCTGTATTGCATACCCTACAGATGTAAGCAGCACGGCTATGTCTGCATTTTTCCGGTATTCGTTCTGGAGCTGTTGCAAACCCTCTTGCCCGTATTGCTCAAACTCTTCGTCCAGTTCTGTTGTAGGGTCGCTGTCGCGGCTGATGAGATAAGCCTGCCTGTATTTCCGGTACGATTTAAGGTTATCCTGGATGAAGTAAACCCCCACGCCTAAGCCTGCATAAACGATAGGCATTTTCCAGTACTGCCGGTTATAAAACTGTCCGGCACCGGGGAGAATGGCTGAGTACAAGCCTGCGCGCTTAGGTATCGGTTCCCAGGGCATTGGCTTCACGAATGGCACTTTCACCGTATCGGCATACATGTGTATGGTATCGGCTTGTGCCTGGGCCTGCGGAGGGATAGGGTGGTGCATTGATGTATCGGGCACTACCTGCGCAAACGCGGGTGCGCTGCACAAAAGGCAGATCAACATGGCCAGATAATAAATGCTTTTCTGTGATCGCAAGGCTATGCTTTTGAGTTGCGCAAAGTTAGCACAAAAAAATCCCTCCCGCCAGCGGCGGGAGGGATCATCAAATTATTATTCTTAGTGTTGTTTCACTGCGCCGACTGTTGAGGTCATTCGCGCGTATTGTTTCGTCAGGTCGTTGATGATATTGACAGTTTCTGCAAGGTATATATCCTTTTGCAGGTTCTTGATCCACTCGCTGTTTTTAGTGATCGTAGTGCTGTCCATATTTATCTTGCCCATATCCTCTTTCGGATTGGTAATCGTCAGCTGGGTAGCTTTCTTCTCCAGCTCTTCCATTTTCTTGGAAGTTGCATTTGCTTCTTCCAGTTCTTTACGGTATGCGCCCTCATTCAGCGAGTAAGTATTATCGTCTTCCTGTTTTTTGATGCGTGCAGCATTCTCTTCTATCAGCGAAAATGTTGCGCTGCCCGAAACACGTTTTTTGCTTTCTGCCGCCAGCGGTGCAATGTTCACGGGGTTGGTCACTGCTTCATATTTGGCTGCAGGTATTTCGTCCCATTTAAGCGCAGCTTTATCTTTGCGTTCGCCCATGTCCAGGTATTTATACGGATCGGGGAATGTGATATCCGGGGTTACACCCTTCAGCTGCGTAGAACCACCGTTCACGCGATAGAATTTCTGCACCGTTAGCTTCAATGAGCCCATCGGGTTGTTCAGGTCATAAGAACCCTTGTTGGCTACACTTTCAGACCAGCTCAGGAAATCGTCGAGAGAAATGATCTTTTGAACAGTGCCTTTACCGAACGTTGGTGTACCAACTACGACAGCACGTTTGTAATCCTGCATGGCAGCTGCCATGATCTCAGAGGCAGATGCACTATTCTGGTTCACCATGATCACCAGCGGGCCATCATACAATGTTCCCTTCTGCGCATCACGGAGTACTACGGGAGCAGAGCTGGTGCTCTTTACCTGCACTACCGGACCCTCATCGATGAACAGGCCGGACATATCCACCACATCGTTCAATGAACCACCGCCGTTGTTGCGGAGATCGAGGATGATCCCGGTAACACCAGCGTTCTTTAGTTTCTCCACTTCTATAGCTACATCCTCAGCGCAACGGCGGCCGTTTGCTTTCTGGAAGTCGGCATAGAACTCCGGCAGGTAGATATAACCTATGGGGCCGGCCTTGCCGTTGATGATAGCCGATTTAGCGAATATCTCTTCGAGAGGCACATCGCCGCGAATGATCGGGATAACCACCTGCGCGCCGTTCACTTTCTTCACGGTCAGGCGTACCTCCGTGCCTTTTTTACCACGTATCTTTTGTACAACATCGTCGATATCCCATCCCTGCACATCTTCAGGCTGCTCTGCGCCTTGCCCTACTTTTATGATCTCATCATCTTTTTTCAGTTGTCCCTGCTTCCAGCTCGGGCTACCAGCGATGATAGAAACGATCTTGATCTTGCCGTCTTCATCGCGCAGCTGCGCACCGATACCCGAAAAGCTACCTGACATGCTCACATCAAAAGCTTCTTTAGCTTTAGGAGGCATAAAGTCGGTATGCGGATCGTGGCTGCCTGTTATCGCATTCACAAAGAAGGTGAAACGGTCTTCTTCCTTCATCTTGCGCAGGCGCTTGAAATATGTATCCTGGTTTTTGCGGATAGCAATACGTGCTTCAGCTTCCAGTTCAGCATCGGTTTTTCTTGCCGCGTTGGCGCTGTCTTTCAGCTTCTTTTCCTGGTCTTTTTTCAGGTCTACATATTTGGCCAGCGTACGGTATTTCAGGTAGCTGTACCAGCGTTGCTTCAGCTCGGTTTGGTTAGCGGTATATTTAAGGTTCTCACCATCCAGTTCCACTTCTTCGTTTGAAGTAAAAGTAAAAGGTTTGTCCAGTATCTCTTTGTAGTAAGATTCTACATTGTCGATGCTTTTTACGAACAGCTCATTGAACTTATTAAAGAACTCAGGTGAGCCCTGGTTGATCTGGTCGTCTATCTGGTACCTGTATCCCTCCAGCTGGTTTACTTCCTGCTGTGTGAAGAGTTTTTTGTCATAATCCCACGCAAGTACTTTAGTGTACACCATGTTCGATAATGAATCGTCTACTCCTCTAGGCGAATAGTGCCCTTCTTTAATTGCCTTTGATACCGTCTTGAGTACTAGTTCCCTTCGCTTTTGTGTATCTACAGTATCAGCATTGCTATAAGTAAAAGAGAAAAAAGTTCCTAAGGCTCCTGCGATCAATAATGGTATAAGGATCTTGTTCTTCATGAATCTCAACATAATTCTAAGGTTATTAAGTCTACTATAGCAAATGTATAAGATTTGCTGTTAATAAAACGCTAATCAAACCTGCCAGAAAGGTTAATGCCAGGGGGATTTTCAGTAACTTTACAAACCCATTTAATTTTATGCAAAAGATATGGTTTCGCGACCTCGGTGTCATTGAATACGGAGCTGCCTGGCAGATGCAGGAAGAACTTCTTCAAAAAGGTGTAGCTGCAAAATCGGAATGGTACAATACTCCGGAAACTGTACGGACAAGCAGGGCCGAAACAGAAAATCACCTCTTCTTTTGCGAACATCCCCATGTCTACACTTTGGGGAAAAGCGGTCATATTGAGAATTTACTTATCAATGACAATAGGCTGAAGGAGCTGAACGTTTCTTTTTACAAGACCAACAGGGGAGGCGATATTACCTATCACGGTCCCGGCCAGGTAGTGGGTTATCCTGTGCTGGATCTTGAAACGTTCTTTACCGACCTTGGAAAGTATATGCGGGGACTTGAGGAGGTTATTATCCGCACACTGGCGCACTATGGTATAGAGGCCGGAAGGCTGGAAGGTGCTACCGGCGTATGGCTGGACCCGTCCGTGCCTCATAAAGCGCGGAAGATATGCGCGATGGGCGTGCGCTGCAGCCGGTGGATGACCATGCACGGATTTGCCCTGAATGTTAACACAGACCTGCAATACTTCGGCTATATCGTCCCTTGCGGCATCAGTGATAAAAAAGTGACCTCGATGGCGGCGGAACTGGGCCGGAAAGTTGATGAACAGGGAGTTAAGGATATACTTAAAGATGAGTTTGGCAAGGTATTTATTGCAGAAATATTACGCATGCCAATGGCAGAGACTGCGTACTAAATTCTAACTTGTGTTATGATCGCCGCCAACCATACCAAAGCGTCTAAAAGCAAGATCACCTATCACTGGGGCGACAACAATCTGCTGGTAGTTCTCAGCAACAATATTCATCCGCGCATAAAGGCGCTTTTCTGGGCCGAATTTCTCGTGACAATAGGTATGGCCACCATTTTTGTGGGACAGGCTATACCATTCTCAGGCGATCTGCTGCATTGGGGAGTAGCCGTTGGTGCCGCTACGCTATACCTGCTGGCCGGATTCCGCTTTATTTCGAGGATGTTCTTTGAAGAAAAGATATTCCTGGATACAGAATCGATCACGGTAGTTGAACGTACACCTTTCACGCAAAAGCTGGGACGCTATAAATGGAATGAAATGGGGCCGCTGCATTATATAGGCAAGGATGAAAAGACTGACCACCCGCTGAAGGGCAAATGTTTCGACTACCTTGGCTTTGAAACGCGCGAGCATCTTATACAGAGCCTGCACCAGGAAGGTAATTTATACTTCAACCATTCAGGTTTCCCGATACGATTTGCCAAAGGTGTCTACTCCTGGGATGCCGAGGAAATGGTGAACATGATGAAGCTTTTTGCAGGCAGCAAATTGCGACTGGGCATTGAATGGGCACGCATGCTGCAGGAGCATGAGTGGGACGATGTTTAGTAGATGGTTATATGGCCACCCTCCAGCTTCTCATCACCTTTGAAGAGGTCGAATTTGAACAATCCTTTTTTCTGAAAATTACGCTTGTCGATGATCACCGGTGATTCTGTGATGCGGGGCACTTCCAGCACCCGTTTGTTCTTCATATCGTAGAAGATGATAGAGTAGTGGTGCTTTTTTACATCAGGTATTTCCATCGTGATATGGCCTGTAAAAGGATTGGTAAAGACGTATTGCGACTTGATGTAAGTATAAGCATCGATCTCGCCTGGTTCAGGGATGCTGAGACGAATTTTATTGATGGTTGTCTGCAATGTGTCCACTGGTTTGCCGGGTGCGTTGACGCTGCCACTGGTGTCCACTTTGATCCTCGACGCCAGCTTTTGCAGCGAGTCGTTAGGCGGTATTACTCCCTTGGCGAGAATGGCAGCGCTATCCACGAATATTTTGAAGCGGTTACTATACCAGGTAAGGTCTGAATTGAAGTTGATGTAGAGACGGTACCAGTTATTACCGGGCACAGGGTGGCCATCAATGAATGCCTGCGTACCTTTTTTCAGGTTCTTTACATAACCAATTGTGGCGAAATTGTACACGCTGTCAGATGAACGCTGCACAGCGATGGATTTGATGCCATCGTACTGGCTTGTCCAGCTGAGCACGTTGATACCTTTATCAGTGGCGCCTACTATATCGGGAAGAACGGGTTGCGCTTTCAATAACTGCGTGGCGCTTACGAAAAGTACCAGCAGCAATAAACAGCTTTTTTTATGGAGCATGTGCGCAAAACTATTCTAAAAATCAGTTGTGCAAAAACCATCAGCGCAACATTTTCTTTTCCCTAACAATTCTCCACCCAATATCCACGGCAGAGGCGGTCAACTTGCAGAACCCGCATTTTATCTTTAGGTTTGGCTCATATCTAAATAGTTTTATGGGATTATTTATCAGGAAACCTTTAAATCTGCTGCTCGATGAGGCCTCAGAGTCGGAGAAAGGGCTTAAAAAGACCTTGTCGGCAAATGCGCTGGTGGCATTGGGCATCGGTGCTATCATCGGGGCGGGGTTATTCTCCATCACAGGTATGGCCGCTGCCAACCACGCTGGTCCTGCCATCACATTGTCCTTTATAGTTGCGGCATTGGGTTGTGCGTTTGCCGGGCTGTGCTACGCGGAGTTTGCATCGATGATACCCATTGCAGGCAGTGCGTATACCTATTCGTTTGCGACAATGGGCGAGTTCATTGCCTGGATCATCGGCTGGGACCTGGTCCTGGAATATGCCGTGGGTTCCGCTACGGTATCTATCAGCTGGTCGCGTTACCTGGTTAAGTTTCTTGAGTACTACGATATACATATCAATCCGGCACTGACATCCTCGCCGGCAGAAGGTGGTATCATCAACCTGCCGGCTGTTTTCATCGTGATCGTGATGTCATTGCTCCTGATACGTGGCACCCGCGAATCTGCTTTTGTCAATAACCTGATAGTGGCGCTGAAAGTATCTGTTGTATTGATATTTATCGCACTTGGCTGGCAGTATATCCGCCCCGAGAATTACGATCCTTATATCCCTGCTAACACCGGTACGTTTGGCGATTTTGGTTTCAGCGGTATCATCCGTGCCGCGGCCATTGTATTCTTTGCCTATATAGGTTTCGATGCGGTGTCCACTGCGGCGCAGGAAGCGAAGAATCCAAAGAAAGATATGCCAAAGGGGATTCTGTTATCGCTGGCTATCTGCACTGTTCTCTACATCCTGTTTGCCCACGTCATGACCGGTGTTACAAGTTATACCAGCTTCGCGGGCAAAGATGGTATCGCTCCTGTCGCCGTCGCTATTGACAATATGGGCAAAGTAGGCGCCGATGGTGTGATGGTGCCTGACTATCCCTGGTTAAATAAAGCGATCATCATTGCCATCCTTGCAGGCTATGCATCGGTGATCATGGTCATGCTGATGGGCCAGTCGCGCGTGTTCTTCTCCATGAGCCGCGATGGGCTGATACCAAAAGTGTTCTCTGATGTGCATTCCAAATTCCGCACACCGGCTAAGAACAACTTTTTGTTCATGTTGTTTGTAAGTGTATTTGCGGCCTTTGTCCCAGCCAATATCGTTGGTGAGATGACCAGTATCGGAACACTATTCGCTTTCATCCTGGTTTGTATCGGTGTTATCGTGATGCGCAACAAAATGCCGGATGCACCGCGAGCATTCCGTACGCCGCTGGTGCCGCTGGTGCCGATCCTTGGTATCGCCACCTGTTTGTTCATGATGGTGTTCCTGCCGCTGGATACCTGGATACGATTGATCGTATGGATGATGGTCGGGTTCGACCTTTACCTTTTCTATGGAATGAGAAATAGTAAGCTCAACCAGGGCATGTTCACACAAAAGAGTTACAAAACTGTTTCGTACACCGGCCTTGGAATGACGATAGTATTAATAGCTGTGGCGTTCCTGCACAGATCACTTTCTGAAACTGATGACACCGCAATGTTCGGCTTCTCGATCGGCTTTGCGGTATTGCATATCCTGCTTTACTTTGCCACCACCAGGAAAGGAAAACGGACAGCTTAATATTTGGAATAAAAGCATAGTTAAAGCCTCGCTCAACAGCGGGGCTTTAACATTTTAAAGCTGCTTCTGGCGCGGATTTTTAGCCTAGGTAGAAGAATAAAACGAAGGTTATGAATACGAATCTGATGAACTTGAAGAACATTGACCTGAGCAGTTTGGGCCTTAGCCGTTTTGGCATAGGCCGCAACAGAAATATATTCAGCGGCATTAACAGAACATGGGGTATTGTGGGCCTGGTGGCGCTCGGCGTGGGTGCGTTGGCTTATCCCGGTTATCGCTTGTTTAAATACATAATGAGCAAGCGTCAGCAACCGGCAGAAGATAACGGTACTGTAAAAAGCTTTGGTCCCGCGTACCGCGGGCATCACAAGCCACACCGTCGTAAGGTAGAATCTGATGGCCATCTCGGCCATGGCTTGTCATAAGCTTTGCAAGGATATATATGTTCGGACGAAAATCTGAACTGAAAATAACCTTGCACCCAACAGGCGTTCCATAGAGGGCGCCTGTATTTTTTTGTGTTTATGCCTTGGTTTTCAGCCCCGGCAGCAGCGCTGTCCAAAAGTCGAAAAAATGGCTACATTTGTGCGGTTTTAACCGTTAACTTATTAAAATTTCTTCCACTTTATGGCATACGATGTGATCGTAGTAGGAAGCGGGCCTGCAGGTTATGTGGCCGCGATCCGTGCAGCACAATTAGGTTATAAGACAGCAATAGTGGAGCGTGAGAGCCTGGGGGGTATTTGTCTTAACTGGGGATGCATCCCTACCAAAGCATTATTGAAATCAGCACAGGTTTTTGAATATGTCAGCCATGCGCAGAACTATGGTGTGACCGTTGGCGACTTTAAAGCAGATTTTCCTGCTATCATCAAACGCAGTCGCGGCGTTGCCGATAAGATGAGCAAAGGCATCCAGTTTCTCATGAAGAAGAACAAGATAGAGGTGCTGATAGGTATGGGCAAACTGACTGCAAAAAAGGAAGTGGAAGTAACGGGTACGGACGGTAAAGCAACAGTACATACCGCTAAGCACGTGATACTGGCTACAGGCGCACGTTCGCGACAGCTGCCTAACCTGCCAATAGATGGAAAGAAGGTTATCGGCTACCGAGAGGCAATGAACCTACCTACGCAACCTAAAACGATGATCGTTGTAGGTTCGGGTTCGATAGGTGTTGAATTCGCTTATTTCTACCACAGCATAGGCACAAAAGTTACCATCGTTGAGTTCATGCCGCGCATCGTGCCGGTAGAGGATGAGGATGTATCGAAAGAGCTGGAGAAGATCTATAAGAAGAAGGGCATTGAGATCATGACCAACGCTTCGGTGGAGAAAGTAGATGTTTCAGGCAAAACCGCTAAGGCAACAGTTAAGACACAGAGCGGCGAAGTGGTGCTGGAAGCTGATGTGGTGTTGAGCGCTGTTGGTATCTCTTCTAACATCGAGAACATAGGCCTTGAAGCAGCAGGCGTTGCCAGTGACAAAGGAAAAGTAACCGTAGATAAATACTACAAAACAAACGTGGACGGCATCTACGCTATCGGTGATATCACCCCCGGCCAGGCATTGGCGCACGTGGGTATGAAAGAAGCCGTTATCTGCATAGAAGCTATTGCACATAAAGATGGCAAATACCACCACAACCCCGAGCCGCTGGATTATGGCAACGTACCGGGCTGTACTTATTGCTCGCCTGAGATCGCATCAGTAGGTATGACCGAAAAGCAGGCTAAGGAAGCGGGCTACGAAGTGAAGGTTGGTAAATTCCCGTTCTCAGCATCTGGTAAAGCAAGTGCCGCAGGCGCTAACGAAGGTTTCGTGAAAGTAGTATTTGATGCTAAATATGGCGAGTGGCTGGGTACACATATGATAGGTGCGAACGTTACCGAGATCATTGCTGAAACCGTAACGGCACGCAAGCTGGAAACTACCTGGCAGGAGCAGCTGGATACCATCTTCCCGCACCCGACCATGAGCGAAGCGGTGAAAGATGCTATCGAAGTGGCGCTGGGCGAGGCAATACATATCTAGTTGACTTTGTAAATTATAAAAACGGCTGCTCGGGGAGCGGCCGTTTTCGTTTTGTATTTGAATTGTCATTTTTAACTGTAAGTATAATTCAGGAATACATTTTGCAGTTTTCATGCATGTACCCCTTATCCCCCGACTAATGAAACGAACCTTGTCTCTTTGGGCCTATACGCTGTGCGTGGCGATAATGGCTTATGCCTGCTTTGGCTTCCACGTCAAATGGAAAAATCCCGCCGGGGAATCCACTTTCGGGTGGGATGTCAGCAGTTACTATTGGTATCTGCCTGCTACATTCATTTATAAAGACCTTAAACAGCAGAAATTCGGCGACAGCATCATTGCCAAGTACGAGGTCACTCCGAGGTTCGAACAGTCTTATGTGCATGAAAGCGGCAACCGGGTGAACAACTATTCATCGGGCATGGCCTTTATGTACCTGCCGATGTTTACTGTGGCCCATTTATTAGCGGAGCCGCTGGGTTACGCGGCAGATGGGTTCTCGCTGCCCTACCGGTTTGCTATACAAGTGGGGAGCTTGTTGTTTGCATTTGTCGCGCTCTGGTATTTCCGTAAACTCTACCTCAAATTTTTCTCAGACAGAACCGTTGCTATTGTGTTGTTGCTGCTGGTGTTTGGAACTAACTATCTCAATTATTCCGCTATAGACGCACCCCTGACGCACAACTGGCTGTTTGGCGGATATGTATTCCTGCTGCTGAACACGATCAGCTTTTATAACGCACCCTCCTTTAAATACGCCATCCGTATCGGTTTACTCTGCGGTATTATGATATTGATACGTCCTTCGGAGATGATCAGCGTGCTGATACCGCTGCTCTGGGGTCTTGAACGGATATCCGTAAGGGCAATCAAAAACAAATTTGCCCTCTTATACGAGCACAGATCGAAACTGGCTGTTGCTATAGCGTGTACAATGTTGGTGGGGTCTATACAAATTGCTTATTGGCTGTACGTAACGGGACAGCCGCTTGTATACAGCTACCAGCATATCGGGTTCTCCTGGCTGAAACCATTTACCTATGAATACATGTTCAGCGCGCGCAATGGCTGGTTTGCATATTCGCCCGTACTGATACTGATATTCCTGGGTATTCCTTTGTTCGTTATGCGAGGGAAGAACAAAGTGGCCGTGCTTTTTTTCCTTTTGCTCAACCTGTATATAGTCACGTCCTGGGAAGTGTGGTGGTATGGTGGTCGCGCAATGATGCAGAGCTATCCTGTTATCCTTTTCCCCTTTGCACAGATTATCAGTTATATCTACAACAAAAAATGGCTGGCATGGATTGCGTCGCCATTTATCATAGTGCTTGCATACGTCAATATCTGGTGGACCTACAATGCACATACCGCGAACGGGATATTTGAAGGAGATGCGATGACCAGGGCCTATTACCGCAGGGTGCTGTTCCGGTACAAAGTGCCTGACGACGTATTTAAACTGAAGGATACCAAGGAAATATTTGAGGGCACACCAAAGCAGATGACGCGGCTGTATTTCAACGATTTTGAGAATGACACTTTATTTCAACAGGCGACCGACCAGCCGCTTTTGGGCAGTAGATCGATTTTTGTAGACGAAAATATTGAAAGAACTCCTTCTTATATAGTGGCGGTACCTGCCGGGCACGAATGGCTAAGGATAGCCGCTACATTTAAATGTGGCTATGAATGGGAGGCATGGAGGATACCGCAGTTTGTGGTGATGATGGAAAAAGCTGGCGCTGAAGTAAAAATAGCGATGCTGCGCGTGTCGAGGTATCTTAAACCGGAAGAACCCGGTCGCGTTTACCTTGATATGAAAATGCCCGATGCGCCCGTCGACAACCTGCAAATATTGTTACTGAATGTTGAGAGCAAAAGCCGGGTGACGATGGATAACCTCGAAGTGTGGGGTTTTAAGGAATGAAGGCCTTATTTTAGAGCAGATTATGCGTCTTAAGTTATTCCGGATATTGTTGATCCTGGTTGTTTGTGCCATCTCTTTCGGTTTCGTGAAACGGTATCACAACATCAACAGCATTTTCTATGGCGATGCTATGGGATATTATATGTACCTGCCCGCTGCTACTATCTACCATAACCTTGACCGGATAAACAAATTGCCGGAAGACAAAGGGATACCCGAAGCGCCTGCGGGGTACGCAAAAGGTATGTGGTATGAAATGACGCGCCTGCCTGATAGTGGTGTTATTAACCAGTATACCTATGGCGTGGCTTTAATGGAAGCGCCGTTCTTTTTTGCTGCGCATGTTTATGAGAAGATAGCAGGTCAACCTGCAAATGGTTATTCTGCCAGCTACGAGGCAGCTATCAAGTTATCTTCCTTTATTTACGCATTTCTCGGTCTGGTTATCATTTACTCGGTCTTGCGCCGCTATTTTAGCGAGTTTCATTCATTGCTGACGGTACTGCTGTTGTTCATCGGTACTAATATTTTCTGGTTCGCGCTTTACCAGGGCGGCATGGCGCATTTGCCTGTTTTCTTTTTGTATGCCCTGCTAATGTTGCTTACTATAAAAGTTCACGAGCGGCCGAAATTGTTCTTTTTTCTCTTGATTGGATTTGCAGGTGGGTTAATAACCGTCACCCGCCCATCGGATGTTATCTGTATGGCAATACCATTATTTTATGGTGTTTATGATAAGGAGACCGCGTTAGAGAAATTGCGGTTTATCCGGCAGCATATTGGTAAGATATTTTTACTGGCCGTTGTGTTTGCCATTCCTGTTATACCACAATTGCTATACTGGAAAATGCTCACGGGCTCATATTTTGTATATAGTTATGGTGAGCAAGCTTTCCATTGGGAGGACCCAAGGATCATACAGGGATTGTTTCATTTTAACAATGGCTGGCTGGTATACACACCACTGATGATATTCTCAATTATCGGTTTGTTGTGTTATAAAACGATCAGACAGTGGATAGTGCCGATCCTGTTGATCGTACCATTATATGTCTATATCATTTACTCCTGGTATCTGCCTAACTATATTAACGGGCTCGGTTCGCGCCCGATGATACACATGTATCCTTTGCTGGCCTTGCCGTTAGTCGCATTCCTTTCATACATTGCACGGAAGGGAATTCTGATCAAAACAGCAGCTGCCGTTCTTGTATTATTCTTCATTTCCCTGAATATTTCATACAGTATACAACAAGCACTGGGTGTGCTGATAAGCGAAGAATCGAATATCGCTTTCAACTACAAAATGCTGTACAGGACCAAGCTGAACTATGACGACCTGGTAATTTATGACATAGGAGAGATACAGCCAGATGAGAATAAACTAAGAAAAATAGCCACCATCAAATGTGAGCGTTACGACGATTCTTTATCTGAGCATTTTGTTCCTGACACGGGACGTGGCAGTAAATATGTTTATCATTTTTGGGGTAAAGAGCCCTACCAACCTTACGGCATTAATACAATTTACCGCAAGGCCGATTTTAAAGATGCCAAATGGTTCAAGTGCAGCGGAAAGTTCTTTTATACGGACGACGCAGGCTACCGCAAACATATCTTCTACATATCCGTGAACAGAGGCGACAATAGTATTTCGTGGAGAGGATGTAAGATACAGAACAAGATAGGCAACGGCGAAAAAGGTCCTATGCGGCTCGATCATCAGAAGACCTGGCAGTGGGGATACGTTTCATTTTTCTCACGCATCCCTGATAATATTCGCGAAGGCGACAAGATCAGTCTCGACGTATGGAACCTGGCGCAGCAACAACTTTTTATGGACAATATCTGTCTCGAGCTATATAAATAGCCTACACGAACCACCTCTTCAGAAAAGCGGTACCGTTCTCTGAAAATATCTTATTCACAATGTCAGATGGTGTAATGCAATTCTCCGGACGTAAAATTTTCTTGCCCCTGTCGTTCATATAAGTAAACGCATAGCGCTCTACATATTGTTGCAGGTCGGGCATGGCTGCACTGGTCAGGAAGCCATTAAGCGGGTCGATGATGCCGTCAAAATCGCTGCCAATGCCGATGTGGTCCCACGCCGGCAATCCATTCTTGTCCAGCAGCTCTGCTATATATTGAATGTTATTCCACAACAATGCCGCACGGTAGTGGCGTATTTTATTCAGGAACAAAGAGTGTTTAATGTCTTTGATGTAGGCTTCACAGGCAAGTCGGCGCTCATCCGTTTGCAGCGCAAATATTCCTTGAGTCTTGGCCACCATCAATATCTCATTATCGTAGAAGTTGATGCCTTCCGTCAGGCAAATGCTTGAAAGATGATCATTGCCGGGTGTGGGATCGTCCATGCTTTTCAATCCATTTACCGCACCATGGCTTACGATCACGGGTATGTTCTCGTTTTTATACTCAGTTTCCAGAATATGGAAATACTCCTTGCGCGACTGGGGACTCATGTGTTTGATGTCGATGTAGATACGCTTGCCGTTGGTATTGTCTAGTGCTTCACGCAATACTTTTTTACCCAGGTCGGTGAAACCCGTAAGTATGCCTTTGCTTTGGTCGGTTTTGCTGCCCACCATACCGAACAGGCTTTTAGCATGCCCGCAAAGTTCATTAAAGAAATGGTGAGCGAAGGTGACGAAGAATGGCTTGTACTCCCAGTTCTTCAGCTCGCGCATATTAGACAGGAACGATAATTCATCCGGTGCATCTTCTGTCGCAATATTCAAGGCATGCAGCCCTTCAATACTCATGATGATGAATACAGTTCGCGTATCATCAGGGTTCGCTTCCATATAGCTTTCTATCTCCCCATAATTGCGCACCAGTTTATACCCGCATGGCCCGGAATCCATGTGCACATACTTTCCGTCCATCTGCAGGTAGTATTTGTATTCTCCCTCGAGGTCTTCAAAATAATTGGTGATGCCCTGTATATAATCAACGCGCTGCTTGCTGACGCTGGTAATAAAGTCCAATGCAAGATCGCTGAGGCCGCCCGCGCCCAGTTTGTTGTTAAAGAAACCCCGCTCGATCGGGTAGAGCGATGCGCAGATAATGCGCACGTTGCCGCGGGCAAGGTTGCCGATATCTGTCTGCGTGAACTTTACGATGCCCGCCATTTGCAGGCCCTTACGCCATAGGTCGGCGGGTACACGGAACCAGATGCTGTTCTCTGCATCACGGTCGGTACTGTTATGCCCAACCGGAGAAAGTCTGAAGCTTTTGCCATACGGTTTCATGTGCGGATGGCAATGGAAATCGATGAACGATGGTGTCATGGTTTTCAAATTGTGTGATGAGATATCCCTTAGGTTGCCTAAGTTACATAGTAATTATTGTTTATGCAATTCGCTAAATTTGCGTGCATTCACTATGAGACAGAACCTATACATGCTGGCGATCATGCCGCCAGCCGCATTGACCGATGAAATTGAGCACATCCGCCACGAGTTTGCCGAAAAGTATAAAGCAGTTGCAGCACTAAAACCACCTGTGCACATCACTTTGATACCACCCTATAAAACCTTTCCGCAAACAGAGCAAGTATTAATGGCCGCATTGCAGCAGTGGGCGTCAAAACAAGATGCATTTCCGGTAGTGCTTAAAGATTATGATTTCTTCCCTGGAAACGGGGTGGTGTTTATCGACGTAGTGCGGAACGATAGGCTGGGCGCTTTTCGAAAAGAATTACGGCAGGAATTTTTGAAGATTATACCCGCATCGGAAGCGAAACGTTCATCATCGTTCCATCCGCATATTACCATCGGCTACCGGGATATTCCGCGAGAACTTTTTCCTGACATAGAAAGGGAATATTCATCAAGACAATTTTCTGCCGAATTTATTGCAGATGCATTCTACCTCTGGCGGCACACAGGCCAGCGGTGGGAAACAATACAAAGTTTCCCGCTTATTTCGTCAGGTATATCTCGGGAGTAGTTACCTCGTTGCTTTTGTGCCGTTTCTTATCATACACATACATCCGGAAGCTCACTGTATCCGCTTCGCGGGTGCTAACGGTATCCCTGAACAGCAGGCGGGCTGCATCTACGCGCACAATGCAATAACCTTCCAGTCCTTTATCCGGGGTTATCGCATTTTTGGGTATCTCGGGGAATGTGAATTTCAGTGTGTCCTCTATTTGTATGTTAAACGTATCGGCAGCGCGGCTGTCAAGGAGAAAGACATCGTCAATACCAGCCACCTTACCAAGGTCTGCGTCACCATCCGTTATTTTCAGGGTGATAAATACTGTAACTTCGCTGGAGCCTGCCGGCACTATGTTTGGCTGAACGCTTACCACGGAGATGGCCGGTATCTCAGAAAACTTTTCAGACCGTTTGCAGGAGCCTGCCGTCAGCAGGAATGCCAGGAAAATCAACGAAAATCTCATATTATTCAAAATTAATGAAACAGACCTATAAAATTGAGTTAAATGGCAAGGGTTTCATTGATGATATTAACGCCAGGAACTTTGAGGATATTGCGCTGGCGGTGTTCCGGCACCAGTATAAGCACAACAGCATCTATCAACAATTTACAGACGCATTACAAATAGATCCCCAAAAGGTTGACGCGCTTCTGAAAATTCCCTTTTTGCCGGTATCTTTTTTCAAAACGCACAAGGTTGTTTCGGGCAATGAAGATGCGGTCGCGATCTTTGAAAGCAGCGGCACCACCGGCGAAGTTCCCAGCCGGCATTATGTAATTGACAACACCGTGTACGAATCATCGCTGCTTCGGGGATTCAGGGAGTTTTATGGCGAGCCATCGGACTATGCTGTTCTCGCATTGCTTCCTTCTTATCTCGAGCGGAAAAATGCCTCGCTGGTGCACATGGCGCAGGCGCTAATGAAGCACAGCAGCCATCCCGATTGTGGTTTTTACCTCAACGAGTGGGGCAAGCTAAAAGAAGTGATCACCCGTTTGGAGAACGAAGGCCAGAAAACACTACTGCTCGGTGTAACATTTGCTTTGCTCGATTTTGCGGATGCTTGTCCAATGCAACTGAAGCATACTATTGTGATGGAAACAGGTGGCATGAAAGGAAGGCGAGTGGAGTGGACGCGTGCGCAGGTACACGAATTTCTACGGGATAGATGGCAATTGAACGAAGTACATTCAGAATACGGGATGACCGAATTGTTGTCGCAGGCTTACGCGAAAGCTGATGGAATTTTCCGGGCCTCGTCAACAATGAAGGTGCTGGTGCGCGATATCAATGATCCCCTTGATGTACGCATTTCCGGTCCGGGCTGCCTTAATATTATCGACCTTGCTAATGTTCATTCCTGCTCGTTCATTGCCACCGAAGATATTGGTAATATTCTTGCTGATGGCAGCTTTGAAGTGCTTGGCCGTATAGACCATGCAGCACTGAGGGGATGCAGCCTGATGGTGATCTCATAATATTTTTAAAGAGGTTTGTTTGTTAAGGAAACAGCCTTTATCTTTGCAGCCCTAAGTTCTTAAAAAAGTATATGCCCAGGTGGCGAAATTGGTAGACGCACTGTGTTCAGGTCGCAGCGCTCGCAAGGGTGTGCTGGTTCGAATCCAGTCCTGGGCACCCAAGAACTTAACCCCGCAATTGCGGGGTTTTTTTATTTAAATATTTCCTTGCTGTAATCCCGCAGGCATATTTTAAACCACTCTGTGTATTTCCCGGGATGCAGCAGCATATCTGCGCTCAAAGCTTCCATATTATCATATTTCCATCCAGCAACCTCAATTGAATCAGGTTTCGGTTCTTCATCCGTCACACCAGTAAATACATGATCATATTCAAACTCAGTGAGCTGATGTGCTAAAACTGCCCTGTATACAAAAGTGAAAGACTTTTGCAATGTGCACCTTATTCCCATTTCTTCGTAAAGCCTGCGGGCAGCTGCGTCTTTAGTGGTCTCCCCCGGCAAGGGGTGACTGCAGCAGGTATTGGACCAGAGCCCGGCCGAATGGTACTTCCCATCGGCCCGCCGTTGCAGCAGCAGTTCTTTTTTGGTGTTGAAAATAAAAACAGAAATTGCGCGGTGCAGCCTTCCTTCTATATGTGCCTGCATCTTCTCCATCGTTCCGATCTCTTCATCCAACTCGTCAACTAATACCACCTTTTCCATTCCTGGTAATTTAACGGCGTCAATTTACACCTATTTGTGTAACGGTCAATGATGTTGTTCTCCCGGCCATGAGAAAAGATCTTCTTTCGATACAGTGCATAAAGTGAACATTCGCTGCTGCAGCGATCTACCCGAAAATATGTTGAGGTATTCCTGAACGAAATTGGAATTGGCCTGGTACTCCCGACAAAGAACTTAACACCGATTGCGGTTCATTTTGTTTTCATCCTGTTTCGTCCTATCTATTTCCCGCTTGTTATCAACGATCTATGGTGACACAGGAGTAACTTATTATCTTGATAGATATCAAAAGATATTTTCGATGAAAACTCCCAATAGCATTAACTGGTGGAAAGTCCTGGGCACGGCCTTACTGCTCCATGTCATATTGATCGCATTGTCGATAATTACTGTGTTCGTGTACTCAATGGTCATTAACCCGGGGCACCCGGCTTCGTTCTACGAAGAGTTTGCCCTGAAGGCATCGCCTTATGTATCTATGATAGGTGGGGCTGTTTTTGTCTGGCTCTTCGTAGTGCGGCTCAACAGGCACAAACTGGTGAATCCTTTTGTCATCGGTATCGCGCTGCCACTGATCTATATTGTTATTGATGTTATCCTGATAATGGCTTCCACATTTGACTTACTGAGTAATTTGAAAACCCTGGTTGTTTCAAGTCTTATCAAACTGTCGGCGGGAGCTGCTGCAGCCTATTGGGTAAGGTCGAAACAACGAGTTGCGATGGTTGCCAAAGAAACCAATTCATAGACCGCGAGCGCTTAACGATACAATCCTGTCGTTCTTGCTACTTCCGATTTCAGGTAGCCCTGGTATTCGTCCGCGATCTTGTCAAAATAAGATTGTAGCTCATCGCTGAGATGGTTCAGGCTCTGCTGGCATTCCCCGCAGTTGTACAGGTCTTCTATTGCACCCGATGAGGGTGCGCATGCTGTGAGTTTTTGTTGCAGAACGTTTGTTTTGGCTATGCTTGTCGTTTCACCTGTTTGTTTGTCGGTGTGTACGTAGCTTACATTGTGCAGCATTATCCTGGTCTTCCCGTCCTTTGCTTCTATTTTGAATCTTGCCTGCAGGTCGAGAGATTCGATGCATTCGTTAAAACGCCCCTGGTAAGGCAGGCTGGCGATCAGCTCAACGCTGTTATTTACCGGGTCTTTCTCGACGGTGAAATTTTTGCTCTGGGCATAGTCCGATGCCATGAAATAGATATCCAGCGATGATTTGTTGGCAACGGCATAAACCCGGCTGTATTGATCTTTATTCAATGGCGTATTCTGCGCAATGGCAGCAGAGGTGCTAAATATCAATGCCAAACCTATTACTAACTGTTTCATTTCTTTAAGTTGTTCGTTCTCAGCATGTTTTACAGGAAATCCGTGCCAGCAGCGGGCTGCGCGACGTAACTACAAGTTAAAATCAATAAAAAAAGCCGGGATGGGCCCGGCTCTTAAATCAATATATAGCTGTTTATTTCTTTGTCAGCTTTACTTCCATGCTTTTATATTCCCTGCCGCCTTTGGTATCATACATTTCCATTACCTGGTGTTTGTCGTCGATGGTTTTCAACACTTCCCGCATTTGTACATCGTTGCCTGTCATTGGGTCAACACCGGTACCGGTCATGGTAAGTGTTTTGGTAGTTGAATCGTAGGTGCCTTCCATGTGCATCAGGCCTGTGCCCATGTTGTCGATCCAGGTGCTTACAAATTTCTTCTTGGCGTTGTCGTAAGCAGTTGTGCCTCTACCTTCGAACGGCATGCCCATCATTTCACCTTTGTAATTGCTCTCCTGGTAGCGGCCTCCGAGTATGCTTTTGTTGTCTACACTTGCTTTTGCACCCGTCTCAGGCGGGGCATCGGGTCCCATCCAGAAAGTGAATTCAGCATCCCATTTTCCATTGGTTGATGCCATCCATTTGTGCATGTCGCCGGGAGTCATATACTCTTCCCATTTTTTTGCCATTGTGGCCGAGTCCACAGGGGCAGCCGAAGCGGCGGCAGCTGCATTATCTGCAGGTGTCTCGTTCGACATGCCTACGGCGGTGTCAGTCACAACCTCGCTGTTATCAGCAGTAGAGGTTTCGTTACAAGCAGCGAATGCGATCAGTGAAAATGCGCTCAGCGCGATGATAAGTTTTTTCATAGTATCCTGTTTCTTTTGGGCCAAAATTATCAAAAAACTGAACCGTGTTAACGCCCGCTAATAGAATGCGTCTTCTACGTGTAACACCTCTTTTACTACTTCCTTCACGATCAACACG
>CAMPKG010000004.1 GCA_946887085.1 uncultured Sphingobacteriales bacterium | reverse complement strand
ATTTAAGCAACTGGTAGCCGATCACCCGTTCCACCAGGTACACAGGTCGTTTATCGTAAACCTGAATTGCATCAGGCGTTACGATGTCAGCGGCGTCATTACAATGACGAACGGAAAGGAAATACCGGTATCAAAAGGACTGCGGGAAGATTTTTTAAAAGTATTCGACAGGGTAGGAAGAAACCTGATGTAACCAATGAGGACTGTTTTAACTTCCGGGTTAATGCTATTTGCAGTTATCGCGCAGGCACAGAAAGCAGCAGATACTGTAGAGCTGTATTTCGATCTCGGCATCTCATCGCTCCGGACAGATGAACAGCGTCGGATAGACTCACTCATTTACCATAACATATTACAACCGGGCAAAAAACTGGCCATTGTAGGTTATGCCGACTATGTTGGCGGCGATACCGCGAACCTGCGCCTGTCTGAGGCAAGAGCAAAAAACGTTGCCGGTTATCTCACATCCATGGGGTTCAAAACCGAAGAACTGCAGATGGTGACGGGGAGGGGCGAAGTGAAGCGGGAGGATATGACCGCCCCTTCGGGAAATGCACCAGACCGGCGGGTTGACCTGATACCTGGTGGTATTCCGGAGCCTGTGAAAGCCGCTGACAAACCAAAACGCCCCGTCATTGACATCTCCAATGTAAAAAAGAATGAGGCCATAAGGCTTGATAATATATTCTTTCTGCCGGGGAGCCACCGATGGACAGAGGCGTCAAAGCCTGCTCTTCAGAAACTCCTGGCAACGCTGAAAGAATACCCAAACGTAAAGATCAGGATAGAAGGCCACATCTGTTGCGTGCTTGAAGGCACTACAGATGGATACGATTTTGATGCTGATGATTTTCGCCTGTCACACAACAGAGCAAGGGCTGTTTATGAATACCTGGTGAAAAATGGTATTGCGGCGGAGAGGCTTTCCTCTGAGGGTTTTGGCAAAAGCCGGCCGCTGGTGCGTGTGGAGCGCAGCCCCGAGGACGAAAACCGGAACCGCCGCGTTGAAATACGCATCCTGGAAAAATGATCAGATATCACCGTCTCCGTCGTAAAGTGTCACATACATTGCACGCTCACTATCGAAATTCTTGTCGCGCGCATAAACCGTGATCACCGCACGGGTGCGGAAAGGAATAAATCCTAGTTTTCTGAACAATGCAACTTCGTCTTCGCCATTTGCCAACACCTTGATGGTGGACGCAGCCGTGTTTGCTGAAAGTAATTTTATAAAAGACTTAGCTACATCGATACTGCTGAAAGAAAAATCGTAGAGATTGATGAGTTTTCCAGAGGCTGAATAGATCGCAAAAGATGCGTCATCGCCATCGTGCATTAGCATCTCTGGGGAAGCCCTGACATTTTCTATCGGTTTGCACCTCCATTTCAGAAAGTCTGTATCGTGAACGATATGCGGCACAGCAAGTGCTCTTTCTTTTTGCATAATGCGTGTTGCGATGTCGCCTGGAGGGGAACTAAGCCATCGTCCACCGGCGTTGTTCCGCAGGCGCATACGGTTTAGCAATCGAAGAAACGGGGTAATAATAACTGATGCAAGAGGCATCCAGCCTCTCAGCGCTTCAGGTGTTTTCAGTTGCAATACATGATCTGCAGCCAATGGCAGCATCATGGTTACCGGGCCGTCGAGCAATTGATAACCGATGGCTTTTTTATATTTTATTGAAGGAGCCGAGGGCGTGTTGCCGAGGATGATGGGAAATTGCGTTGCCGCATATAACTCCAGCGCTGCGCCTATCCCAACATCACGGTAGCTTTCATCGACTTTAAAATTGCAGCCCCAGGCGCTGTTGTGAACAGAGCCATTCACCCAAACCCTTGCCTGCACGTACCCTATCTGGCCTATGATCTTTCCGTCCTTTTTGCAGACAAGAAGATTGATCGCATCGCCGCGCGTTCCGTACTTCCAGCTATTGTATTCATAATTGCCACGTGTACCGGCGCCGGGCCAGTTGCGCTCTACGAATTCTTTGTGCAGTGGTACCTCGTCCTTCACCAGGAAGGCAAAGGAATAGCCCTGGTTCTTTAAAATACCAAGTATTTTTTCAGCATTTTTCATGCTTAAGATGCCGTTACAATGGCTCCGGCCCAGGAGAACCCAACACCATAACCCACAAGAAGTACTTTCTGCCCGGTCTTGAAAGCACCGGCATTCATCGCATCTTTAAAGGCGAGCGGGATGGTACTGGAGGTGGTGTTCCCCACCCCTTCAATATTCCTGATGAATTTTTCGGCAGGTATTTTTATTTTTTTGCGGAGGTATTCAAGTATGAAGTTATTGGCCTGGTGAAAAATGAAATGATCTACTTCATCTAAACTGGTTCCGTTCTTTTCTATAACGTCCCTCACTAACACCGGCACCGACTGGATTGTAAAACTGAACACGTTGTTGCCGTTCATATAGAGGTAAGAATCGCACAATACATTCCCGTATTCGTCTGTTCTTTCCTCAAATGTCTTTTTAAAATTGCGGCCTGCACCCTCTTTAATGATCAGGTTGCCTGCTCCGCTACCATCGGTACCAAATACAAAATCATTCAGCTGAAACAATCCCTTGCCGGCTGTGACAAGTGTTGCTGTAGCTGCGTCGCCAAATATTACCTGGTTAGCCTTATCCCTGGGATGAATGAACTTGGAGAATATATCCACTGTTATCAGCAACAGGTTCTTTGCCACACTTGTATCCACCATGCCCTTTGCAACACCAAGGCTATATACATAGCCGGAGCAGCCCATGTTGATATCAAGCGCACCGGTTTTTGTTGACAGGCCCAATGCATTCTGTACGATGCAGGATGTTGACGGGAGGTAATAGTCGGGCGTCTGCGTACATACAATCACAAAGTCAACGGTACTCCTGTCGATATTATACTCTGTGAACAGCTTTTCAGATGCTTTTACAGCAAGATCGGAACTGAACTCATTTTCGGCGGCTATGTAGCGGTTTTTGATACCGGTCACTTGTTCCGTCTTCACAATGTCTCCGTCAGGATAACGCTCGATGAGCATATCGTTGGTCAACCTATGCTCAGGGGTATAATATGAAATTGCCGAGATGAAAGCCATTGGTTAAACCCTCGTAGAAACAATATTGTATATATCACTCACCTTAGTGCAGGATTTGATGTCAGTATCAGCCAGTTTCACGCTGTAATTTTCATCAACCATAGCAATGACGCATAATGCCAAAAGCGAGCTCCACTCGGGTATCGTGCGGAACTCCGTATCAAACCGGATATCATCGGCCTCCGTCTCCATGAACTGCTCCCTGAAAAGGTCTAGAAACTTGTTTTCCATACTATTGCAAATGTAAATATTCTGAAACGGTTATCAGTTCTATTTCTCGCCTGGCAATATGGCCAGCTACTGTGTCCATAAAACGGTTGAAATTATCAAAATTCTCGTTCCTGAAGCTGAAGGCGCCCGGATGGCCGGCAACTACCAAGGGTTGTCCCTTGCGTATGGCGTATTGCAGCGCATCCATAGTAGGTTTTCCAAATTCCATGGAGTGTTCGGGCACAAAATGAAAGCCTCCCTCGGAAGTAAACCTTCGTGCCAGCCTGAAATTAATATTTACCCCCTTCCAATCCACGAATTTCTGCCACATGGGACGGTAATTTACCCGCATCCATTTATAGCCCTGATGTTTCAGGCTTTTTGCTACCCCATCGATACTTGCACCGGGGAAAAAAGGGTAAATTGTTCTGTCGCCGGCGCTAAATGCCATCCGCGAATACCAGCTCATCGGGCGGTCGTGCGGTAATACAAACCCATTCACGGTATACCCTGCCGCAACACACTCTTCAAGTATTAACTTGCTTCGCTCCAGGGTTTTGTCAAGCTGGTATTTTGTCAGGTAGGGCAACCATTCATGCTTCCATGAGTGAGATGCTACTTCGTGACCTTCTGCTGCAATACGCCGGATCACATGCCTGACGTCGAAAGGTGCCACCGTGGCTTCGGCGCCAAAACCCAGCACCGCAAAAGTAAACCTGGCGCCCAGCTGCCGGGCTACATCCAGGATATAGTTGACATGGCCTTCTTCTTCCAGGCAGGACTCAAATACATAGTTATAAGGCTTGCTAGCCGTTATCCGTGCTATTGGCGTGTCGTAATCCCATATGATCATCAGCTTTGTCATGCGGCCTATATAACAGGATACAATATAATCAGCAAGCGCCGATCGGCAAAACTGCCTGAAAATGAGTGAAAAAACGACGTACTACTTATTCTTAGCAAACTTATAACACCCCACCCCTTAAAGAAGGCATAATTTTTTGAAGGCTTTAGTTAAAAGACAGGTTATGAACATCAGAACATGTATAGCACTCGTAGTAGTAGCAGGTATATTCGGCAGCAGTTGCGGATCGATGAATAAAACACAAAAAGGGGCAGTGATCGGCGGCGCCGGCGGCGCCGTAGTAGGCGGTGTTGTGGGCCGCGCAGCAGGCAACACAGCTGCAGGCGCTATCATTGGCGCAGCAGTGGGTGGCGCAGCTGGCGCTGTCATTGGCCGCCAGATGGACAAGCAAGCCGAAGAGATCAAAAACGAAGTGCCGGGGGCAGAAGTAGAACGTGTGGGAGAAGGTATCGTGGTGCGTTTCGACGAGGCGGTATTATTCCAAACAGCCAGCGCCAGTCTTGGTAACAACGCTTACAACTCTCTGAACAAGCTGGTAACCATTCTGAACAAATACCCTGATACGAACCTCGAAATATCGGGACATACCGACAGCCGTGGTACTACAGACTACAACCAGGGATTATCTGAGCGTCGTGCAGAGTCGGTGGCTGGTTACCTTATCTCGAGAAACATCCTGCGTAGCCGTGTCACTACATATGGATATGGTGAAATGCGACCTATAGCCAGCAACGAGACCGATGCCGGACGCGCCCAAAACCGCCGCGTGGAATTCCAGATATATGCCAACGAGAAAATGAAACAGGATGCGCCAGCGCAGGCAAATCATTAACACATCATTGAGATATAATAATAAAGCCGTTCTAAAGAACGGTTTTATTATTTTTGCATTATGAGAGCGACTATCATGGTAGATATGACCGTACAGCGCAATGCCGGCGAACTTGTATCCAGCAACCTGGGGGATGATTTGGTGATAATGGATATCACCAACGGCAATTACATAGGCCTGAACAAAATGGCAAATGTGATCTGGCAGCAAATAGAAAAACCCATAAGGGTGGAGGAATTGATCCAGTACCTTATGGGGCGTTATGATGTGCAGCAGGACGAGTGCACTGCCGATACGCTCTTATGTTTACAAAAAATGCACGAGCAAAAGCTGGTGAAGTTAAGTTAGCTCAGTTGTTGAATCTGTACCCACGCCGCCCGCCGCAAGCGTATCTTCAAGTACGGATAGTGTTTCAACTGTTGGCTTCACCCAACTTTCTTTAGTCTGGCTGTTGGTTGTGTTTTCGATGTTTTGTAAGTTCTTTTCCATAGATGGTATTTGAGGCTAAAAATAGCGTAAAACAACATTTCAAACAAGGATTCCGCAAAAAAATAGATGGATGTTTACTCAAAAAAGTACTCTTTTTGTAGTAAAAGATTGATAACCAGGGCCATTATGCCCGCCTGTGCAATTCTTATCCCGCGAAGTTGTTCTACTCCTCCTTGTTGCTGCAAGGCCTTTACCTCGTCAATAAAACCGGCTATCACCGTTTTATCTATCAAAGCTCCCGTTATTGGGTCCGGGATCGATCCGAGTATCGCCTCCAATTCAGCGACAGAGGCAAACACACGCTTTTGAAAAAATGGTGAATAAGGCAATTTATCTGTTCGCCATTGTATCTCTTCAGGAAGAATACCTTCCATCGCCAGCCTGAACATCGATCTATGATGCCCTGTCTTTACCAGTAAATGCAGCGGTGCATCCATTATGAACTCTAGCAGATCCTTATCAAAGAACGGTGTTGCTGCTCCCATGCCAAATTTTTCATTACGATTGGCGAACATGCCCAACGTCCGCGCGATATTTCCATCGGCGACGTGTTGCGATAGAAAGTCTTTGTTGTCGGTTGGCGGCTTAATATTGACGTTTTGTGTATATCTATTAAGCAAAGCTTTCTTGAGTACCGAATGAGACAATTTGTTTGGTTTGCGCCGGTTCACAAACTGACTGATCGTCCTGTATATCGAAAGGTGAGCGGCGACGTCGGTCCTCAAAACTTTCGCCACGTTTTCATTACGGACATGCGCCATTTTAACAGCAATACGTAAAGCCTCAACATATCGTCCCTGCATTATCAATTGATAAATGACCGTGTTTCCCTTGTGTGAAACAGCGTAGTCGCCACCAAACCCCGAAAAAAGCATTCTGACATTTTTTTGTTGCGCCGCTTCCAGGATTGCCCTGTCCATGTAAAAGAATACATTGGGAAATGTTTCGTCATCCTCAAAAGCTTCGGGTACCGCTTTGAACGGTCCTGCACCCGGAGCGTCTACATAAGTTTGTATGATGTTTGGATGAGTGTTGCCAACAATTTCTATGAACTTCCGCTCATCACGTTCGGGGCCGATATGCCCTTCAGGCAATACAGAGGAAAAGCAGTACAAAGGTTTATTTTTCCCGGCAAGTATCGGTGCCAGCACTGATGCCACCGCCGAAGAATCCAATCCACCACTGAGCGTTACTCCTACCGGAAATTCAGTAGCCAACCTGTTCACCACCGCTTCCCTGAACAATTCAGAAAGACAAGCTATCCAGTCCTCATCATTTGCAAACCGGTATTTGCCGGATGTACTAAGGGTCCAGTATCGATCGATCGTAGTAGTAGTTGCAGTAACAGTTACCAGTGTTGCGCCGCCCAGTGCTTTGATATCCCTGTCAAATGTCTGTAGTGGATCACCATGGCGAAACTGGTATTCGACAAGGCTTGCTTCGTTGAAATAATGTGGTGGTGGTTTTACCGACAATATGCCCTTTAGCTCGCTGCTAAAGACAAACATCTTGTCAGATTCATAATAATAAAGAGGACGAAAACCGATATGATCCGTGACCAGAAATAGCTGTTTAGCATTCTTGTCCCAGATAGCAAAAGCAAATTCACCTTCGAGATGATCTACACACCGTCGTTGCCATTTATGATAGGCTTCGAGAATTAGACGGGAATCCGAAAAACCACTCGTGTCGATTCCTAATTTAGCGGCCAGCTGTTGTTTGCGAAATAATAAGCTGTCTGCAACAACAACAAACCGACTGTCTTCATACAGCAATGAGGCATCGCCTTGCCCAACCGATGTAGCAAGGCTTCCAAAACCCAGCAATATCTGCTCACCTTGCCATTGTCCCTGGCAGTTAGTAGCGCGGTGCTTCAGCGCAACCGCTATCTTATGTGCATCCCCGACGACGTCTGTCCGCTGAATACCCTTGTATACTATGCCGTAAATAGCGCTCATGCCGGATCATCTTTGCCCAATACGCGTTCTATTTCATCTATCAGCAATCGGGGATCGTTTTGCCGTGGCCTTGTGATCTGGTACACTTTACAATGCTGAAGCATTGTAGAAATAGTACGAAAACCTATTTCCTTTCTCTCTGCGTTGTACATCTGCTGCCTGCGATAAACCTGCTTCGATATTTCGTTAAAAGCCTCAATTCCCGTGAGTATTCTTGAAACAGGTTTTGCCACATCTCCTATTTGCAGAATAATCGTTTTAAATACGGGAAAGCTCTCCTTATTAAAACTATCGCGAAAAAACACTCCGTACTTATCCATTCCCGGCCTTATGCGAAACGACCTGTCAGAAAAATCTTCGTGATCAAGTGCTGTAACGGCATCATCCCAGAGCTTGATCATCGGGTAAGTAGCCGTTGCTGTGATCTTACCATCGCTATCTTCTTTCAACACAACCACATCATCGCTGAAGATGGAATAACCTCTTTTGCCCAGCCCGGCAAGCGAGGTGGATTTTCCCGCTTTTGAATTGCCTGTAATCAACACAAGTTCGTTTCCAATCCTGATGGCGGACGCATGCAGGGGTAATATTCCCCGTTGAAACAATATTGCCGCCATCGCCGATGCAAGTATGTACACGCGAACGCTACGCAGCGCATCCACCGAGGGGTGCGGCTCAACAATTATCTTATTTCCCCCTGTAACATAGTACCTGGATACCCCTTTTATATCCAGCACATACTCGCGCTCATTGAAGGTGATAAAAACCTCCTCTGTGTCTGATGTAATTTCTCCGTTCGTTTCCGGCACCTGGCCTAAACAAATAGTCACGTCCGGCTGATCAAAACTTTGCGGTATCAACTCAGGAAATTCTATCTCCGATTCTATATTAAGCCCAAATCCCCAATATTGATACTTTTCCATATTACAGGTACGCCGCAAATTAAATGCAAATAAGCGAAAGTCATTCAAGTTCTATCCAGACAGGGGCATGGTCGCTGGATTTTTCCCATCCTCTGACATGCCGGTCTACCCCTGCGCTCCTCAACTTTGGCCTCAGGTCGGGACTCAACAGGAAATGGTCTATGCGCAGCCCTGCATTTCGCTCATACGCATTCCTGAAATAGTCCCAAAATGTATAGATGGTAACGGAAGGATAGAGATGCCTGATGGCGTCAGTCCATCCCTGTGCCATTAACTTTCTGAATGCTTCCCGGGTCTCGGGCCGGAAAAGCGCGTCATTCACCCATCTTTCCGGTTTATATACATCCTGTTCCGTTGGCATTACATTATAGTCACCTGTTAAGACCACAGGGTTGCCCGAAGCATACAAACCTGCTGCATGTGCTGTCAACCGCTCAAACCAGCTCAATTTATAGTCAAATTTGGGGCCCGGCGCGGGATTTCCATTTGGCAGGTAGAGACAACCTACAGTAATACCCTCCACCTCGGCTTCAATGTACCTGCTATGCATATCTTCAGGATCGCCCGGTAAAGCCCGGCACACTTCACTGATCTTTCCAACTCTTGAAAGTATGGCTACGCCATTCCAGCTTTTTTGTCCGTGCCATATTGCCTCATAACCGGCGTTATTGATATCGTCCTTCGGAAATTTCTCTTCCGGCGCCTTCAACTCCTGGAGACAAACGATATCTGGCTTCGATTCTTCGAGCCAGCGAAGCAATACCGGCAAACGCCCGTTCACTCCGTTGACATTATAAGTAGCAATTTTCATAGTTACTTCTATTCAGAGAGCCCGCGAGGCAATAATTTTTCAAGATCATTTTTTCTAACCGGGCTCACACGGTATACAGAGGCGGGCCCCCATTTCCCTTTTTCCAGTTGCGACACCAAAACATTCCACAGTACTTTTTTATCGTCCGAAACAATAAACACGCGACCGGGCAGGCCGGCACACACCAGGTAGTCGCCCTCCTCCAATTCCTGCACACTTCCACCACCCGATGACATAGGTACCACAAATGTGTCAATATCGGTTCTAAACTCCCATATCTTCTGCAATGTATCACCTATCGCAATGGGTTCTCTAAAAATAGCTACCGTGGGCACCGATCTTTTGTTCATTTGCACATCCGCGCTCTGCATCTGGTAATTATTATTGAACAGGACCATATCGCCCTTCTTGTTTACGCCTACATTATGCTGTGAGTAAAACATACCCTTGCCCTGAATCTTCCCGGTATTATAAAGATCGTCGCCGTAAAGCGCCAGGACGGCCCCCGAAGGATAAGCAGCTTTCACTACCCTGCTTATGTTGCGATAGCTTGTGTATACAGTCTTCCTCGCTTCGTCGAAATAAAACGCGTTAAAATGGGTAACGGCGTCTCCCTGTTTGAGATAGTCGCAAGAATTCCAGGTCCATAACACTTTACCTTCCTTATCGTACTCTATAACGGTTCCACAGGCAGTGCGCGCCTGGTTTGCAGTTGCAGCGTCTTTCGCAGGCGCCTCGCCGGTAAGCACACTGTTGGGTACCATCTTGTCGCCGATGGTCATGTAATGCCCGTTGGAGAGTTTTGTCACCTGGTGATGATAATTTTCTGTTGTGTCGCCGCTGACGAGGCCATCATCAGGTCCTGACCATAATATATTTCCATCGTAACTTATTTCGTGGATATTCTTTGTGCTCAAAAAAGTGATCGTACCGTCTTTGGTAAGTTTGAGATCGCGGATGATACCCACTGAACTATCTGTAACGCCCTGGATAACGGGTAAAAACCAGACAGGTTCACCTTTCATATTGTGCAGCGAACGTGTATTGTCAAAAAACACAAACATGTCCTCGTATTTCTCTGCATTCTTTACTATCCTGAAACGCGCTATCGACGTATCTGCAAACGGGTTGGGCTTAACTGTAAACCTATACAGCGGAGTAGAGCCAATTTGTTTTTTGCCACGTAACCATTTAATTTTCCATGCATATCCCCTGCCGAATGCAGGAACCGTAGCTACAAAACTATTCGTCGTCGACGTAGTATTGACAATCGCTTTTACATCGCGCGGTACGTCTGCCCCCTGAAAATTGTCAAAGACCTCCAGCTTGTAGTTATCGGCGTCAACCACCCGAGGAACGACGAATCTTATCAACCGGTAGTGAAGCTCTGAACCATTTCGAGGCAATTCCTGTCCCAACATGTCGCCGGCAAAAAACTGCGCTGCAAAAAGCAAAACGAGGTATCTCAACATCCGCATACTGTAAACTTACTAAAACAGCAATAATTTGAATGGCAGTCCCGCTAATAACATTTAACTTGTTTACGTAATACATGCAATTATGAAAGCGATCGTCTATCACAGCTACGGAACACCTGAAGCCCTGGAACTTACCGAGATCGAAAAGCCCTCGCCGAAACCCGGACAAGTATTGGTACGTGTTCATGCAGCCTCGATCAATTCATGGGATTGGGACCTGCTTTGCGGCAAGCAGTTTCTGGTACGGCTGATCGGCGGCCTTATCAAACCTAAGCATAAAGTACTGGGCGCAGATATTGCCGGCGTGGTAGAATCAGTTGGTACAGGTGTTACCGATTTCAACCGCGGCGATGAAGTTTTTGGCGATGTAGCAGAAAGCGGATTTGGCGGTTTTGCAGAATATATTTCAGTGCCGGCAAAATTACTGGCCAGAAAACCGCAAGCCATGAGTTTCGAAGAAGCAGCAGCACTGCCCCAGGCCGGCTTGCTGGCCGTGCAGGGATTGCGCTTCGGCGGAGAACTGAAACGGGGCCAGCACATACTTATCAATGGAGCAGGTGGCGGTGTGGGATCGCTTGCGCTTCAATATGCGCGACATTACGGTGTGGAGGTCGACTGCGTAGACGTGCCAGAGAAATTTGAAATGCTTCGTGCGCTTGGTGCTGCGCATTGCATGGACTATACGGAAGAAGACTATACCAGGACGGGCAAGCAGTATGATCTTATACTTGACGTCATTGCGCACAGGCGCATTGCCGACTATAAGCGTGCCTTAAAAAACGGGGGCACATTCTCAATGATCGGTGGCTCGATGGGTGGTTTGTTGTTGAAACTGATGGTGTTCGGGCCGTTGATATCAAAAGCCGCGGGTAAGAAACTTGGCATCATGGGCTACAGGCCGACGAGGAAAGACCTCGACCTGCTTTCAAAACTATTTGAAGAAGGGAATCTGAAAAGTCTTATCGACAGGGTTTACGCACTGGAACAAACGGCGGATGCATTTCGATACTTTGGCTCGGGAAAAGTACAAGGCAAGATCCTTATCAAGATCAATTGATTGGACAAAAACCCACTGTTAAGAAAAACAGAAAAACCAGGAATTGCCTGTAGACAGGCAAAAAAATATTTGCTTATTACGTTTCATAACGTAATTTTACGTTACAGGGATGATAACCTAAATTTCAACTATGTTACAGCACCTCATTAATACCACTATCATCTGGCTGACCGCCCTGGTATTTTTTGACCTTCTGTTGCGCAAAGAAACCTTTCACCAGGCCAACAGGTTTTACCTTATAATAGCTCTGCTTGCAGGCGTCGTATTGCCGTTTGCTGAGATCAATAACATTGTCAATAGAAATGAGCATCAGTTTTTATCCCGGCCCACGGCTGCAACTATTGAGGTCAGGAATGTCTTAGATGCCAAGTCAGCACAAACAATCGAAGCAGCCGATACAGCATCAGGCATCAACATAGGACTGCTGCTTCTGGGGTTGTACCTCGCAGGTGTTTTCGTTGCCATTGCTATAGTTGCGGTTGACTGCTTTAAACTGCTGAAGCTATTCAGGTCAGGCACCAGGGGTGCTGAAAATGGCTATCAATTAATAGAAACCGGCAAAACACACAGTCCCTTCTCCTTTTTCGACACAATATTTATTAGCGCCAGAACCGCATACAGCGATGAACAATGGCAGCTCTTGATAGCCCATGAAAGAGAGCATGGTAAAAGACTGCATTCGCTGGATAATCTGTTGTTTATTATGCTCCGTATTGTGTTCTGGTTTCACCCGCTTGTCCATCTTTACTACAGAAGACTCCGGATGATACACGAATTCCAGGCCGACACAGCCGCCGGCAGCAGTTCGTCGACATACGGAAACTTCTTAGTGGAACAAAGTATATTACGCAACTCCCCGATACTTACTCATCGTTTCAATTATTCACCTATAAAAAACAGGATAGTTATGCTTACACGCGAAAAAAGCGCCGCTAACCGGTTGCTGAAATACTCCGCTACCCTTCCGCTGGTATTACTGCTTGTAGTATTCTGCACGCAAACGTCCTTCTCCGGTATAAGATCAGGCAATAACAAAGTGAAGTTCAATGGCAACGAAATTGAGTTCGGGAGTTTGAAGGTTATTCCTTATGAATATCGTGAGACCATGGAACAACAAAAAAGATTGCTCAGCTATACTACGCTTCCTGATTCAGTCCTGATAAAGGACCCGCTAACAGGTATACAAAAATGGTATACTGTAAAGTCTGATATTATGCCCGTTTCCATCAACGGCCAGCATATTTTTGGAAATGAAGAACAGTACATGCTCGGTGATGCGGAAAAAAACTATTCCCTTCCGGTACTGGATGGTTCTGCAAAAGGCATATATGAGTACCTGTTCAATGCGCTGAAGGATGACCTGGACAAACTTGAAGACGGCGGTTATGCCTTGCAGGTTGACAAGATGGTGGTAGACTATGACGGCAAACTTGCTTACTATGAGGTAGAGGGCCTTAGAATATCAATGTCGTCGTACGAAAGATGGCCCCTGATCGGCCAGGATCTTAAGCAATCAATAGATAACAGACTGAAAAAAATCCTTTCCGAACAAATAAGATTCAAACCTGCTGTTAAAGACGGGAAACCGATAAACGTAAGAACAACGCCGGGCAGCTATGAAATAATAGTTAAAGATCATAAAGCCAGGCTTGCACAAATACAAGGCTGTTAGTGATAAAGCCGCAAAAAAAGCGGCTTTATTCTTCCATTAATTAAGTTGCTCGTGGCTAACGAAGCGTTCCAGATCACTTAACCCCTTCTTTGTAGCATAAGGCTTGAAAAGCAGCACCTGGATTTTCAAATAATACGCTATATAGGTATCCAGCTTATTCCGCCTGGTAACAAGCGCCGCTTCCGAGAACCAAAATCTGCCGATCAGGCTGTTGATTGATACCAGGAACCATTCAACATCATCATCGCCTATATCAATATATTTGCCTTCCTTCAGTGTTCTGATCAGCTCCGCTATACTGGATTGTCTCGCCCGCGCCACCTTTTTATAGCTTTCTGCTACCATCTGGTTCTGTTCCATCACATGCACCATGCTTAGCATCAGGCAACGATAGCGTACGCCGTTCTCAAACAATTTTTTGCACTTGGCCAGGAAATCATAAAGGCTGTTTACCGCCATCGTGGAATGTATCTCTGTATTTGACGCAGAATACTCCTGCGATATTGCGAATACCAGGTCGTCCTTCGTTGGGAAATAGTAAGTGATGTTCCCAATCCGCAAACCCAGTTCGGCAGCGAGCTCCCGCATACCGACATACTCAATTCCTTTTTCATTGAACATATCCAGCGCCTTGGCCAAAATGATGTCTTTTGTTCCTTTCATAAATTTTAATTTGGTCAATGACCAAAATCATCATAATTTTGGGCATTGACCAAAAATAATAAAAAACAGGAAATGAAAAACTTTATTCTGACATTTGCATGTATTGCATTCGTTATCATCATAGGTGGAGGCACCTATGAACATTTGACAATGGTACCACAATGGGTGGCTGCCCCACCCGTCTCGCTCAGTATGTTCCAGGGCTCTTACGGGCTTAATAGCGGGCCCTTCTGGATACCGATCCATCCCTTAACGCTCGTTTTACTTACTGCGGCGCTGATCGTTCATAGAAAAACACCAAGATTCAGAAGTATAGCCACCGTGTTGATTATCTACGTTTTTGTGCTCATCATTACATTTATCTATTTTGTACCGGAACTGATGGCAATAATCAATACCGAGTACAGCACTTCCATAGACAGCGATCTTCAGGGACGGGCAGGCATGTGGGAAAAGCTGAGTATCGCCAGGCTATTTGTGATGGCGGCCCTGGCTTACCTATTGTTATCATCTCTCACAAAACCAACAATAAAGGAGGCATAAGATGACAAAGTATCCAATAACGATCGACAACGGCTTTGGTGAAGAGCTGACTTTTGTGGGCCCGGATGTAAAAGATGGTATCGAATGTATGATCGCGGACAATCTGGTGCAGCCTAGAAGCGGGCCGCCTATGCATGTACATCATAAGCAACATGAAGAGATCACGATACTTGAGGGTTATATGGGTACGCAAATAGCCGGAGAAGAACCACGTTATTATAAAGCCGGTGAAACAGTATTGTTTGAAGCTGGCATTGCACATAAATTCTGGAATGCCGGTGAAATCCCTTTAAAGGGCACGGGACGCATCTGGCCGATATACAACTTTGAATATTTTATCACCGAGATATTCAAGTCTGCAAAAGCCAGCAAAAACCACCGCCCCGCGATGATGGACAGCGTTTTTCTGTTACGCAGATACAGGTCAGAGTTCGACATCATGGAAATACCGACTCCGGTCAAACGGATAGCATTTCCAGTCTTACACACCATTGGGAAAATTACCGGCGCATTTAAGAAATTCAAAAATGCTCCGTAAACAACACCATAAAAGCCGCACATTTTGTGCGGCTTTTAAATAATATAGTTCCTCTAAGCAACCGATAGTATCAGCGCTTCTTCGAAATTACTTCCAGTTTCTCCCGGAGATCTTTGATATTAGCCGGTTTATACAGGAAGTCATCGAATCCGGCTTCTACCAATTGCTCGCGTTCATTTACAGACGCTGTAAATGCAATTACCTGTGTACTTGCCTTAGCCACCTCACTATAAGCGCGAATTTTTTTCACGGTTTCATAACCATCGGCAATCGGCATATGCAGATCCAGTATTACCGCGTCAAAATCTTCCCTAAGCCACCGCTCATAAGCGATCGCTCCATTTTCAACGATAACCGGGTCCACATTAAATGTTGCTAATTGTTTTTTTATGATCATCCTGTTGATCTCATTGTCTTCGGCAATAAGCAGGCGCAAATGCCCCAGGTCCACAGCATCGGTGCCGGCCATGACCAGCTCGCGCTCAGAAATAGCACGCACAGATGCTATTTGAAGCTGTAGGGTAAAGTAAAATTTGCTTCCTTCGCCCGGAATACTCTCCAGTTCAATTTTACTGTTAAAAAGCATCAACAGCTGTTTTACTATGGGCAACCCCAGGCCTGTGCCCCCGTACTTACGGGTCACATGCGATTCGGCCTGCGCAAATACATCAAAGATCGCCTCGTGTTTATCACCGCTGATACCTATCCCGGTATCTTCTACGGAGAAACTGATTTTTGCTTCAGCCTCGTTTATATCGCCGCAAAACAGCACCACGGATACCTTACCCTTGTCCGTAAACTTAACTGCGTTACCCACCAGGTTATAAAGTACCTGGGATAGACGTGTGGGGTCTGTTGAGAAATAGATGCCCTTCAGGCGCTCGTCAATTTCCACAGAAAGGTCAAGGCCTTTTCCTGTGGCCCGCACTTTTAGCGCTGCGCATACGTTTTGCACCAGCTCGCCAAGATTAACGGGGAGCTTTTCCAACTCCAGTTTTTCTGAATCGATCTTGTTGAAGTCAAGAACATTGTTAATGAGTGAAAGTAAGTCTACAGCGGAGGACTGCAATATTCTGAGATTCTCCTGCTGTCGCTCTTCCGGCTTATCTTTTATCAGAAGTTCCGTAGTCCCAATGACAGCATTCAACGGCGTGCGCAACTCGTGCGACATGGTTGAAAGAAAATTAGACCTGGATAACGCAAGCCTCGTCGCCTCTTCGACTGATTGGCGCAGTTGCCCATTCAACTTCTCCTTCTCCCTGACATTGTTTTTGAATGCCTTAAAAAAAAGATAATGCGCGATAATGATCGTAATGAAATTGAGAATGATCAATATTTCCGATCCCGGCGACGCAAGTTCGGCAACAGTGTCGGTGGAATAGATATTGATATTCTCACCAAGAAGAACGGCAATTACAACCGGGGCCACGCCCATTATAGAATAAAACAAACCTGCTCTGCCGCCAAGGGTATAAAAGCCACTTAAAACTATCATAAACACAAACTGAAGCGTGACCAGGTTTAGTTTATGTATATATAGAAAGATATTGCTCCACACCAGTATCAGGCCCGCGCAAAGCATAGCGTGCGCGATAACTTGTATCAGTCCGGGCCGCGACAGCAACAATTTTGTAAGTGCCAGGTACATTATGAGACCAACTATCGCCCTCGAGCTTTGCATTTCCTGGCCGGCAGCGACAGAGGAAGCAAGAGTGAAAGATGCCTTGAACAGACTAAAAACAAGGATGGTAAATACAATGCTGACCCGAGCCCTGATAAAGCCGTCAGGCTCCGCGTCAAGCGCCTTTTTTAAAGACAAATTGAAAAAAGACAGCTTTTGAGACATGTTACTACAACGTAAAGATATGAATACAATTCAGTGATTAATGCAATCAGAAAAAATTATATGCGATGGTATTGGCATATAGGAGACGGGAAATCTGCGGTTGGCCGGCAATTTAAAATGTGTTACTCAAAAATTATTTTTTTACCCATCTTTTTAAACCAGGACATTGTCTTCTATAATCAATGTCAGGCGAAAGTCAAACCCCTTAGCGAAATGTATATCAGGAAATTAGCGCTTACTGCAATTGCGATGTTGTTTGTAATCGTATTCTTCAATATATCGCACTACCGCAAATGGTTGGACGAACGAATACTTGTGTTAACAGAAGAATGGTACGAACAATCGGACAAAAAAACCTATGAAGATCGCAGGGCCTACCGGTTGGGTAACGGCTATGTTGCATGCAAGTCAATCGCAACTTATGTTCGTACTCAAAAGATCAAGAATCCCCTGATATTACTGCCTCCCGATACCTATAACAAAAAGCTTGGTTATGGCATAGTGATCCCGGAACCCGTAATATTTTATTACATGACCGGGCTTAAAGCCACACGTCCGGGCAACGCCGACGTCTCTAAAGCCAATTATTTCGTAGATGGCGCAGACGGTAACGTGATGGTAACTGAGGTTAAAAACGCTGATGATATAAAAAAGATATTGAGCATTTATCAATCCTTTAAATAGACTATGAGTATATCTGGACTATTATTCCTTATTGTAACACAGTTTGCCGCAGGCAGGGGTATCCTACGAATGTTCAGCATCAGGCAAAGTTTAATTGCTACGGTGGCAATTTCCATGTTTGTCGGAACAGCGGTATTCTCTTTGTTGCCAATGCTACTGGAAGTGCTGCATTTCCCAATTACCAAAACAAGTATAATAGCATCCATTTGCGTCACAACATTGTTGCTTAACGCTTTTGTTTTTCATCGTTACGATTACAGCATATTTAGTTTCCGGAATGTTAAACTGCCCCCTATACCTCCTTATGAAATACTGTTTATAATACTTTATACAGCATTATTTATTCCCAGTGTCTGGCGGTGCTATTTTTATCCGCCATTTGCGCGTGATGTACTATCCGGCCCTGAAGCGCTGGCAGAATATGCCCTTAGGGAACATAAGATCGTGAACTCGGTCTTTTCCACTAACCTTATGCAGAGCACACCTAACCTTCTCAAACCTCCTTTTGTAACCGACCTGCAAATCATCTATAAGATGCTGGTACATCCATTCGGACAGGTTTGGCTTAGCATCATAGCAATTTCATTTTTTACGTGGCTCTATTTGCTTGTAAAACAACGCTTGCATCCTTTGCTTGCAGGCATTGTTATGCTCTTTTTCCTGGTAATACCTGAGTTGTATGGCTATACTTATATAGTGTTATGGGATTATTGCAACATGGTTTTCTTTTTTGCAGGAATTTATTTTCTGTATGAATACACACAATCAAGGCAATACAGCGTGTTCCTGTTTAGTTGCCTGCTTTTCGGATTTGCCACGTTCGTGAGGTTGGATTCCCTGGTATTTATAGGTCTCTGCGCACCCCTGTTACTCTTTCATATGCGCCGAAACAAGATGCCGATGCTAAAAACACTTTATACCTGTTTTTTGTTCCTGTTAATCCCTTTCGTTTTTTATTTTTTTTGGGTGAACATCTTTATAAAATATTATATGCCGGTCGGCACCAGCCTTAGCGATGAACTCAACCCTTCTTCCGTCTCACTATATTTTCAATGGCTGAAGGATATCACCTTAAAGTTGACATTCGGAGGCCAGAACTATTTGCTGTACGGCCTGTTCATTAATACATTTGTGATACTTGTTGCTGTAGATGCAATATTCTTCCGTCGTTTCAGCCGCGAAGGTATTTTCATGCTTATTTGTATTGCCGTCGTTTATTTTGGTATGCCGCTATTGGCATATTTCACGCATTGGTTCAATATGACGACCGCCAAACGTGGCATTTTCAAAATGTTCCCGCTTATGGTGATGTATATGCGAAACAGCGGATTCCTGCTGTATCTTTCGAAAGCCATTACTTCGTTCGAATTTCCTGAACCCAAAACCCATACCGCCAAACCGGCAGTTGCTACGGCACACAGCCATAAAAAGAAAAAGAAGTAAGTGACTGCAAGATGCTTGCAAACAACCGGGCAAAGACAATAACAGCAATTAAATGCGGGTTTAAGGTGTGGCTTTGCCGTATTTAAGCGCAGTAATCTTTGGACTTAGCTTGTCATGTAAACTCACGATAAACAGGTTATCGTATTGGCTCTCGCTTATGCTAACACTAAATGTATTTTTACTAAGCTCCTTCAGAAAGTCAGGCACTGTGTTGGAGTGGCCGACCACCACTACCACCTTCCCACGGTTTGCTGCACTGATCTCACTGACCAGTTCCGAATAAGGTTTGCTTGTCTGATATTCTTCTACAGTAATGCTTTTTTCGGCGGCCAAAGGCTGCACGGTTTGAAGGGTCCGGTTAAACGGGGTAGAGTAAATAGCTTTTACCGGCACGTTGCCTAATATACGTTTCAATTCATCAGCCCTTAAAACTCCATCACTGTTTAGATTAGGGTCTGTACCTGTGCTCTCCTTTTCTGCGTGGCGCAACACGATAAAAGTAGTTGTCGTGTCACTGATCATAGCGGGAATTATCGTGGTATCACGCACTTCTACATAAACCGTATCTCTGACTGTAACGGTCTGAACCTTTGCGTGCGTTTCTTTTTTGCAGCTGAGCATACAGGCTGAGATACCAATAAACAATAAAAGCGCTAGTTTATGCATAAACAAATTTTCAAATGAAAATAGCAAAAATTCTGGTGCTACCCGGGAAACTAAACTTTTAGCAGGCCTCGGAATCCCCTTGCAGCATAGTAAGATTCTGCGCCATTGTGATACATGAAAACCGTATCATACCGTCGATCACAAAATATAGCTCCACCAAGCTTCCTGATATCGGCAGGTGTTTCCACCCAACTTGAGGTTTTGGTATCAAACTTCCCAAGCCTTTGCAGTTCCCGGTATTCTTCCTCGGTCAAAAGCTCAATACCCATTTCGGCAGCCATATTCACAGCGCTATCTGCCGGCTTGTGTTCTTTTCTTGATTCCAGCGCCTCTGCATCGTAACAAATACTCCTGCGGCCTTTGGGACTTTCTGCGGAGCAATCACAGAATATATACGCGCCTGTCTTTTTATCCTGGCCGATCACATCCGGCTCGCCCCCTGTCATTTCCATTTCGTTCAGCGACCATAATTTGCCGGCGCTTGCCTCCAGCTTTGCTTGTACATCGGCCCATTTGATGCCTTTATGGCGGTTCATATTCTTCTCAAATCGTGTTTTCAATATGCTGATCAGCTCATCGCTTTGAGATTGCGGAAGTTTCTTTTTGTTGTCGTTTGTGTTTTTCATGTTTAGTCATTTAATCCCTTTCCATCCAGTATTTGCGGTATGCAGTTCTCAACCCTTGCTTCCCGCGTTTTGGATTGTTTAGGTGAAGAAAAATGAAGAAGATATGCCCGCTGCCTGCCAGGTGTCAGCGCGTAAAATGCCTTTTTCAGCGCTGGCATTTTACCCAGTTTTATTTTAAATTCCTCGGCGATGGCGAACTCGGACGGTTTTTTGAGTTCCACTTTCAACCCTGCCTTTTCCACCTCTATAGCTTCGTATATATATGCCTTCAGTACAGGAGCTAGTTTAGCTATTTCGCGGACGTTGGTAAATCTGGCCTGCCGTGCTGACTGCACATTCTTTGTTTGCTGGAACAAAATATTTTCGGGATCTCCAAGCAGCGCGCCTTTAAAAAACAGGAATGCGCAGTATTCTTTGAAAGTATGTATCAATACTATGTTGGTTCCCTCAAACGTATAGCAGGGACAGAACCACTTCAACTCTTCCTCCAACCCGCAGGCAAGAACGACCTTTCTCAGCTTCTTTACCTCCTGCTGCCATTTACCTGCTTTATCAAAGAAAAAATCAACCTTCGGATTCATTTGAACAGTTTTTCATTAAATAGCTACGGGAACTTTTCTGTCTGCAGGCCGGGAGTACCACGATACAGTTGTAAGCACCAGCAACAGTGCCGGCCCGAACATATCGGCAGCCCCACTTCCCGACGCTATTTGGGAAAACAATGCGCCGAAACTCAAAAAGAAAAAACCGGCATAGGCCCATTCCTTTAGCAAGGGAAATTTAGGGATAAATAGCGCTATAATTCCCAGAATTTTCCATATACCGATAACGGTGAGGAAATACGTTGGATAACCGAGGTCCAGAATGAATTTTATCTCTCCCTCTACCCGTAATAACTGCACTATTCCACTTGACCCCATTCCCAACGCCAGCCAGATGGTAGACACCCAGTAGATGATCTTTTTTGTTTTTGTCATAGTATGCTATTTTAATTTAGTTACGACCTCCTCTAATCGGTTATGAGCCATATTTATGCCCTGTGCAAAAGGCAGTTGCAGCATCCTGTCCCTATCAGCAACCGATTTGTAGACGATCTGCATCGTGAGCTGACAAGTATCATCGGTAAGTTTATCAAATTGCAGGAACTCGAGCTGAACAGGGAAGCCCGTGTTCTCCATTTCAAAAGTGCGCGTGATCTTTTGGTTGGGAACAAATTCGTGGATCACTCCATTGAAACCATGTATATTTCCTTTGGGATCAGTGGTCTCATATCTCCAGCTGCCATGCCTCTCCGCTTCAAGTTTCAGCACCTTCGTCCCCATCCATTGCTCCACTATTTCAGCGTCGACATAGGCCCTGAAAAGCAGGTTGACAGGTAATTCAAACTCCCTTGTTATCAGCAGATCCTGCTTGCCGTCTCCGGCATGTATCTTTGTTTTCAGCTCCATAGTTTTATTTTTTTTGCTTGTAGTTTTTCATGATCGTTTCCAGTTTGTTGAACCTGTCGTCCCACATTTTGCGAAAAGGCTCGATAAAGTCAGCTATTTCTTTCATTTTTTTCGGATTTAAATGATAATAGATCTCCCGGCCGTTTTGCTCCTGTTCCAGCAGCTCGCACTCGGTGAGTATCTGCAGGTGTTTGGATACTGTTGGCCGCGCAGTGTCAAAATTCGCTGCTATAGCTCCCGCTGTCATTGACTGTGAGGCTACTAATAAAAGGATCGCTCTTCTTGTAGGATCTGCTATGGCTTGAAATACATCACGTCGCAGGTTCATTGCGTAGCTATTTGACTACAAATATATGTGTAGCTATTTAACTACGCAATTTTTTTTGGTTTTTATTTCTTTCATAACTCGGCGATATAACAATAGAATTTAACTATCGAAAAACTAGAGGATAGTAGCTATTTTCAGATTCAGAAATTCGCAGGTGTTTAATCTTAAAAGCATTCAGTACCAATAAAAAAATTAAAAAATGGGACAGGAGTCAAACGACATCAGCAAATGCCCGTTTCATAACGGCAGTATGAAAAATAATGTGGCAGGTGGCGGTACCAGGAACCGTGACTGGTGGCCCAATCAACTAAAGCTCAATGTTCTTCGCCGACATTCGGCGCTATCAAACCCTATGGGTGAGAAATTTGACTATTCCGCAGAATTCAATAGCCTTGACCTGGAGGCCGTAAAAAAAGACCTGCATGCGCTTATGACAGACTCGCAGGATTGGTGGCCGGCAGACTTCGGGCATTACGGGCCTTTATTTATTCGCATGGCCTGGCATAGCGCGGGCACTTATCGTGTTGGTGATGGTCGCGGCGGCGCGGGTGAGGGACAACAGCGTTTTGCACCGCTCAATAGCTGGCCTGATAATGTGAGCCTCGATAAAGCCCGCAGGTTGCTTTGGCCAATCAAACAAAAATACGGCCGCAAGATCTCGTGGGCAGACCTGATGATACTTACCGGGAATATTGCACTGGAATCCATGGGCTTTAAGACTTTTGGCTTCGGTGGCGGCAGAGAGGATGTATGGGAGCCGGAGGAAGACGTGTACTGGGGTTCTGAAACTGCCTGGCTGGGTGGCGACATTCGTTATGCTCATGGCTCACCCGGCGTAGAAGGCAGAGGTGTGCTTGTGTCAGATGACGACGCGGACGGCGACATTCATTCACGCAAACTGGAAGACCCACTGGCCGCGGTACAGATGGGTCTCATATATGTAAATCCCGAAGGGCCGGATGGCAATCCGGACCCGATTGCAGCGGCTAAGGATATTCGTGACACGTTTGGCCGCATGGCGATGAACGATGAGGAAACGGTAGCACTTATTGCAGGCGGACATAGTTTTGGTAAAACACATGGCGCCGCTCCTTCAACCAACGTGGGCAAAGAGCCCGAGGCAGTAGATCTCGAAATGCAGGGCTTCGGGTGGAGTAACAGTTTCGGGTCAGGCAAAGGGCCTGATACGATCACTAGTGGCCTTGAAGTTACCTGGACTAAAACCCCTACCCGATGGAGCAATAATTTTTTTGAGAACCTGTTCGGGTTTGAATGGGAACTTACAAAAAGCCCGGGCGGCGCCCATCAATGGGTAGCGAAAGATGCAGATAATATCATTCCTGACGCATTCGACAATTCAAAAAAACGTCCGCCAACAATGCTCACTACCGACCTTTCCCTGAGGCTCGACCCGGTTTATGAAAAAATATCGAGACGTTTCCTGGAGCACCCCGACGAATTTGCAGATGCTTTTGCCCGCGCATGGTTTAAATTGACACATCGCGATATGGGACCGCGCGCCCGGTATCTCGGGCCTGATGTACCGCAGGAAGAACTACTTTGGCAGGACCCCATTCCTGCTGTCGATCACGTGTTGGTAGATGGCAACGATACCGCTGCACTAAAACAAAAAATACTGGCGTCGGGTTTGAGCATATCTGAACTGGTTTCAACAGCCTGGGCTTCTGCGTCAACTTTCCGCGGATCTGATAAACGAGGCGGCGCTAATGGCGCCAGGATCCGGTTGGCTCCCCAGCGGTACTGGCAGGTAAATAATCCTCCCCAGTTACAGAAAGTGCTCAATGCGCTGGAAGGCATTGCGAGGGATTTCAATACCTCGCAATCAAACGGCAAAAAAGTATCATTAGCCGACCTGATCGTGCTAGGCGGATGTGCAGCTATTGAAAAAGCAGCTAAAGATGCCGGGTACAATGTTACCGTGCCGTTTACACCGGGCCGCATGGATGCCTCGCAGGAGCAAACCGATGTAGAATCGATGGGATACCTGGAACCGCGTGCCGATGGTTTCCGCAACTATCGCAAATCAAAAGGCCACGTGGCTACGGAGGAACTGCTGATCGATAAGGCCAACTTGCTGACGCTTACTGCGCCGGAGCTGACAGTATTGGTAGGCGGCATGCGTGTACTCGACACAAATTTTGATGGGTCTAAGCACGGTGTATTTACATCTCGTCCGGGGCAGCTTACCAATGACTTCTTCATCAACCTTCTGGACATGAGCACTACATGGAAAGCCGTTTCCGTGGACAAAGAACTTTACGAAGGAAGCGACCGCAGTACGGGCAAAGCAAAATGGACCGGCACACGTGCAGATCTTGTTTTCGGCTCTAACTCTGAGCTGCGCGCTATTGCTGAAGTTTACGGCAGCGCGGACGCGCAGGAAAAATTTGTAAAAGACTTTGTAGCCGCATGGAATAAGGTGATGCACCTGGACAGGTTTGATATAGCATAGCACAAACACTCATGCAAGATAACAGCCTTCTGACCGGAGGCTGTTTTTTTTGCGGAAAAATCTCCGGATCCCGTAACTCAATTCATAAATACGCTGACAATAGATATATTCGTCGATACTTCAGTAAATATCAGCCACCTATGAACGGGAAAAAGGTCTTCATAGCCACATCTGTTTTTATTCTTATCCTAATGCCCTTGCTCAGTATGCAATATGGCCAGACAGGTGATGAGTGGATACAGATGGAATATGGCAGGGATATCTGGAGTTATTTTCTCAATGGGGACAGGCAGGCGTTGAACTACGATACAAAAGGATTGGAATACCAAAAGATGCAGTACTATAGCGGCACCTATGATTTTGTGGTCGAAGGGCTTCACCGGATATTTTCGTTCGTACCCATACTTTACCTGCGACATTTCATTAATGCACTCCTGGGCACTGTCATGATGATCTTTACAGGAATGCTTGCCGCGCGGATCAGCAAAAACTGGTACACAGGTTTGTTTGCTTTACTATTTATTTTTTTATCACCCCGCATCTTTGGCGAAAGCATGAATAATCCTAAGGACATTCCTTTTGCCTGTGGCTTCATTGTTTGCATATATGGCCTGGTCACTTTCCTGCAGCAATATCCTTACCACTCCCGCGTAAATGCGTTCTGGATCTTTTGCGGTTTTGCACTGGCCTTTGCCACAAGGTCGTCGGGAGCCTTTTTGCTGATCCCGGTGATCATTATTTATACACTCGTTCATTTCAGGCACAACAAACAAGCAAAGGCAATGATCGCAGGCGATCGAAAACATACCAATAGAGTATTTTTCTTGCTGTCTGGTGCATTATTGATTGGGTACTGCGTGGGACTCGCGGGATGGCCCTGGGCATTGCAATCGCCGATATCCCGCCCTTTACTCGCTTTGCAGGAGATGACAAACCGCACAATTTTTATCAAGGTGCTGTTTGAAGGTGAGTATGTATCCAGCGCTTCCCTACCCTGGTATTACGAGCTAAAGTGGATTTTGATCTCAACACCGGTAATTATACTTGCTCTGGTTGCTATGTTTTTTGTTCTGCCCGGGAAGAATCTGAAAAACTATTCCCCATTACAACTATCGGTTATTGTATTCTGTGCACTCTTTCCTTTGTTGTACATTATCTACAAAAAGTCCAATGTTTACGATACCTGGCGCCATGTCTTCTTTGTCTATCCCTTCTGGGTCGTTTTGGCGTCGCTGGCGGTACAAACTCTTCAGCAACTATTTGCTTCAAAACAACTAAAAACAGCGGTGATGGGTATCGTCTTACTGGCATTGATTCCTGCGGTATACTGGATGATCAGGAGCCATCCAAACCAATACGTTTATTTTAATGAACTGACAGGAGGCCTCGAAAATGCACATGGATATTTTGAAACTGACTATTACCAGAATACCAGCAAGCAGGCAGCTGACTGGGTAAGATCAAATGCCAGGAAGAAGCCTGGTCAAAAGGTCATTGTAATGTCGAACATGACGGGACTTGAGAATTATTTTACTGAAGACACAAGCTGGTTAAGCTATAAACAAGGCAACTACCAGGAAAGACATTTTCTGGACTACGATTACTTCATTGGGAATTCACGGTACATACCAACAGAGCAGCTGCAGAACAATAAATGGCCGGCGCAGAACGCAGTGCATAACATTGAAGTAGATGGTGTCCCGCTATGTACGATCCTGGAAAAACGAGATCGCTCAGGTATACTCGCCTACCAGGCATTTCAAAGGAAAGACTATGCAACTGCGGAAAGACTATATGCTCAGTATCTTGCGACTGATAGCCTGGACGAATACGCATATGTCAACAGCGCCATTGCCCTGGCTAATCTTAATAACACGGATGCCGCACTTAAACAGATCAACAAAGCAATTGAATTAACTCCGCTCAACGCCACTTATTATGATGTGCTGGCTGCTATTTATGAAGTGCGGGGAAACTTTGCGGCAATGCAAGACGCCATCAACCGTGCGAACGCGTTAAAACAGGAAGCCGCCGAAGGCTCCTGATGACGGTTTAATGTAGCTGTTTTGATCAAAAACATTTCTACTGTTCATAGAAACTCAATAATTTCGTAATATTAGAATAAAGCAAAACGGGTTAACAATGGCTGAAAAGAAATCAAAACTTGCTGACATAAAAACAAAGCCGACCGCTGCAAGCGTGGAAGATTTTATCAATAATGTGTCAGACGAGCAAAAACGAAAAGATAGTTTTACGATCCTGGAAATGATGAAAAAAGCAGCGGGTGAAGAACCCAAAATGTGGGGAAGCTCCATCATTGGTTTTGGCAATAAGCGATATAAGAGTCCGGCAACAGGCCGGGAGGTTGATTGGCTGGTTATTGGTTTCTCACCTCGCAAAGCAAACCTGTCGTTATACCTCAGTGTGGGCCTGGAAGAGCACGCCGATGCACTTGAGAAACTGGGCAAACACAAAACCGGGGTTGGATGCCTCTATATAAACAAGCTTGAAGATGTTGATGTGGAAGTGTTGAAAAAAATGATAGCTACTTCAGCAAAGCGGAAATAATACATTGCCCTGCAACTGGACTATCGAGTCTTCTTAACCAGTCCGCGTTTCAACGCTTTCTTTGATTTCCAGAAAAAATAACCAATCACTGCAAACATCATCACCGGCGAAAGCCATTCGGGAATATGCGCGCCGAATGCTTCTGCGATCATAACTGCTCCCAACCCGAAAATGGCATACATCGCGCCATTCTTGAGA
>CAMPKG010000003.1 GCA_946887085.1 uncultured Sphingobacteriales bacterium | reverse complement strand
CTGCTATACTCCTCCTGCTGGCACGCATAATCCCAACAGTCAAGATCCGCAGCTACTGTACCGACATACTCGTCGCGCTGGTGATTGGCTTACTTAATGCCACGATCGGGTTCCTGCTGCGGTTACCTCTGAATATTCTTACGCTTGGATTACTGACATTCCTGGTACGCCTGGTCGTTACGGCAATCGTTATCCGGATAACCGATAAATTCTTCAGCGGGTTTGAAGTGCACAGCTTTACCGCTGCGCTCATAATAGCGATAGTGATGGCAATCGTGGGTACGATATTATCATTCTGATAATAGTTGTGGGTTTTTGGTTTGTGATAATGGCGGGGTATTTACTCCCGCCGGTTTTTTGCCGTGAACCCATGAGCTTAAAACTCACATAATAATTATCTAGTTTTCAATCGGTTGGCACGGTCTTTTTTATTATTTGGGTACAATAGCCAGAGTTTTATGAATACGGTGAAGATAGGAATGGCAGCTGTAGCGCTTGCAATGACGATATCAGGGAGTGTTTTTGCTGAAGAAAGGCCTGTAAAGGTCGGTTTTAAAGCAGAAACAAGCGTTGCAGAGGTGAATTTCGTCCAGCCAAATGCTTCCACCCCGGATGTAAAAAATCCTCATAAAAAGGATTTTATTGTAGAAATGCGCGATATGATGGGTAAATATGTGTACACCACAGCCGCCGCGGCAGGTGAAAAAGGGCAGCTAAAATATGATATAGATATGCCGCCGGTTGCAAATGGGGTATATTATTATAATATCCTGAGCAACGAGGGCGAGATACAAACCAGCGGTAAGCTGGTAAAAGAATAATGGCAAGTACTAACTAGTACGACCATACAGAGGGACGCTGAATGAACAGCGTCCTTTTTTGTGCCCTGGACGAAGGATATTCCGGCTGTAATCGTCTAACTCATCATATATCAGTAAAAAACGATCGCGTTTTTTAGTTTTATAGCCCTCTATGCTGCCTGAATTGCTGATACCTAAAATAGGTGCAGGTGACCAAACCGCACTCAGGCAGCTTTATACCCTTTTTGAAACCAAGGTATATAATACAGCGTTGGCTTACCTGCAGGATGTGCCCGATGCGGAGGAAGCCACGCAGGACGTGTTTATCGAAGTATATCATTCCGCGGCAAAATTCGAGGGCCGTTCTTCTGTATCTACATGGATATACCGCATTACTATTAATAAATGCGTTGACAGGATCAGGCATAAGAATCGCAAAAAACGCTTTGCCTTCGTCTCATCGTTGTCGAACACCATTGCGGAGCCGGTAAACTTCGACCATCCCGGGGTGCAGGCCGATAACAGGGAAAAGGCCCGGTACCTGTTTGCAGCCATCAACCAGTTACCGGAAAACCAACAAACTGCCTTTATCCTGAAACAGGTAGAAGGCCTGCCTCAAAAAGACGTGGCAACGATAATGGATTTAAACGAAAAAGCGGTGGAGTCGCTGATACAGCGTGCAAAGCAAAACCTGAGGAAAACACTGCAGGAATTTTATAACGAAACCAAAGGAAAATAACCCACCTAACGTCAAAACCTACTGATATGAGCGATATGAACAAGTGGATAAATGAGGCAATGAACAGCCTTGACGGTATGCAACCAGCACCGCCACGGGGCTCTGTATTCGACCGCATAGAACGCAGGCTTCAAAACGGCATTGTTGCCACTAAGACGATACCGCTGTACAAAGTGTCGCTGGCGGCGGCAAGCATCCTGTTGCTGTTAGCATTAAATATTTTTGTAGCGTCGAAAACGACACAAAGGGAACCTCGGCAAGACGAGGTACAGAACCTTGCCGAATATTATGGCCTCACCGATAAAAGCATGTTTGGAATATGAGCAAGGAGAATTTTTACAGGTTGGTAATCGTCCTGCTGTTGTTGATGAACTTCGGCATACTTGGCTATTTAGTGTTGGGCAATAACGATCGTCGCGGGCAACATCCACTGGGACCTGGACCTGGCCCTCGCCCGGACAGAATAATCATTGAAAGGTTGAAGCTGGATGAACAGCAACAGGAGCAATTCCACGAACTGAAATATGAACACCATACACAAATGCTGGACGCGCAGGAAACATCTGCGGACCTGCACCGCGCTTTGTTTGTTGCGTTGAAAGATTCTACCCTGTCAACCACGACAATGGACAGCTTGTATACACAGCTCGGGCAAAATCACTTACAGAAGGAACGCGCAACCTTTAACCATCTGAAAAAACTGCGTAGCATATTGAAGCCGGAGCAAGAACCTTTCTTCGATGACCTGGTGGAAGATCTCAGCGAACGCATTATGGGTCCGCACCGTCCGCACAGGTAATTATAACAGAGGGCTATAGTAATAGCACAAGCCGCAGTATCTACTGCGGCTTATTTTAATTAGTTCATCAACGTTGGATAGAATCTTAGATAAACCTGCCCCGACATCGGGTTATTGCCGTATATCGGATCGAGCTGTGAGCTGGCCATGTAGGCAGACAGATGTCCACCTCCCGCAACTCGTATCACACTGAAGCGAAAGAGATCATAGTTCAAGCCAAGCGTGAGCGCATTGACTGGAAATAATGCATGATGATCGAATTGTGTATCGTCAAGCCCCAGTTCTTCAGCCGATTTCTGTATCCACTCGTAGCGTGTGTACAATGTCAGCTTGTTGAGCGCATAAGATCCTTCTAACAGGAACGCATGTTCAGGATCATTGTGCTGCGTTTTATTGACACCCCAGAGTGTGGTAAGATTCAGTAACCGCCCACGAATGTCCTTACTATAAGTAATGGAAGCTGTAGTACGGTTGACGTCTTCCCCGGGATGTATCTCTTCAGGTTCTTTTACAAATCCATGTCCCACGTGCATGTTCCAGTTATCACTTGGGTTGAACGACAGCCGCCCACTCCATGAATCGAAACGAGGCTTATCAAAATCATATCTCTCCTCGTTAGGTTCCCTGCCGGTGAAAGAAGAACCTTCCAGTTTGAACTTGCCGACACGCAACCCAAGGGTGGCCACACCAAAAGTAATATGTGTCGCGTCATTCCAGTGGTGGCTGATGGGTGCATCAGGATTAGGTAGCGCCGATGGCCTGTGCATGAATGCTACAGAACCCAAAGCGGGCTCACCAGGATAACCGACGTAAACGAACGCATCCACTTTTTTACTGAAGGCATGTGCATAGCTCACAGATAACTCAGAAAAAAGATCGTGCGGGTGCTGGCGGTCGATCAATGGTTTACCCTGCCAGGTCTCGCCAGACTGGAACAGCAAGGGATAGCCTTCACCACCTGCAAACAATGCATCGAGTGAGAACATAGTGCTGAAATGGAACAAGCCCCGCTGACCTACCTTACGCTGGCCCATAGCCATAAACCAGTTGGGCACATCGATCTTTGAATCGCCGCGGGTGCCTTTGTTGAACATGTCTGTCTTGACATATCGAAGGAACACATTTCCATGCATCATGAACATCCATTTGCCCGAATGTTTCATGTATCCATACATGGGCGAATTATCAGGCAGCCAGCCTGTACCCGAACCGTTCCGGTTCATCGGCAGGTTCAGAGAATATGCATGGCTCATGCTGCTCATATCATGCGTACCATGGGCCGCGCGTGATGTATCTGCCTGCATATTGTGCCCGGCGTGTGGATCTGTAGCTGGATGCTCAGTGTGTTCATGCATCGTTGAGGAATCCGGCGTGGCCGTAACAGGCATTTGGTGCATGCTGTGGTCAATGACCGGGGCTGGTTGGGCTGCCGGCGACTCTGCAGGAGTAGTTTTTATCGTCTGTTTTTTGGGGGGAGCTTTTACTGCCTGTTTCTTTACGGGAGTTTTTGCAGCGGGCTTTTTAGCAGGTGTAGCCTTTTTAACCGGGGCCTTCCTGGCCGGTGTAGTTGTTTTTTTAGGTGCCGGCTGGTGATGTTCGTGCTGGGCAACTCCTGCAAAAGAAAATGCGAGCAAAACAAAGATGATCAGTAGTCGTTTCATAAATGTGTCTTTTAATTGAGCTTCAGTTCTTTAAATGATCATCAACATTATGGCACTCATGGCTACCATCAGCAGGTCTTCAAACAGCGTCACCTTACTGAGAGGCAGCTTAATAACTGTACCAAGACAAGCACATTGAAACGGCGTTTTCTTTAGAAGGCTTTGTACCACACCTATAGTGCTAACCGCCATCACTATGAGTGTGATGACATTTGTAACCACGGGATCGAAACCCGTAAGAAAGGCAATACCCAGCGCCAGCTCGATGAACGGATAGATGAGGCCGTAGGCAGGAACCACTTTAGCCACCACATCATAAGTACGGTAGCCTTCGGCAAAGCCTTTAAGGTTCATCAGTTTGAAAAAAGAGAATACCAGGAAAAAACCGGCCATAAAATGGCTCATCCATTGCATGAGGTGAAAACTACCCTGTGCCCATTGCACAACAAGCGTGATACCGGCTATGTAGCCGAAGATCAAAAAGATGGGAAAATAAGAAGCGTTGTCCGAAGCGGCAGCATCTGGCATCGAATGTCCCATAGAACTGTCGGCATCAGTGATCTTGTACTTTTCCCCGGCGTTGGCAATGGCCGATTGTAATGCAGCTGTAGGTATATGTTTCTGCATGTTGATTGTAGCCTGCGGCGCATTAAGCTGAACATCAGCGCTTAAGACATCACCCAGTTTCAGCAGCTCGCTTTTTACCTTCGCTACGCAGCTGCTGCAGGTCATACCGGTGATGTTATATGTATGTGTCATAACTAAAAGTTTTACGACACAAAGTTCCGCCGATATAATCGCGCCACCGTTACACCATCATGGGTGGGTTTTATATAATTATGGGAACCTCGTTATTTACCGACTTCGTCCAGGCCCTTACGCTGGTGCATGCCTTTATCTTTATAAAAACTAGGTGTGAGGCCGGTCACTTTTTTAAACTGGGCTGACAGGTGTGCAACACTACTATACCCCAGTCGCCAGGCTATTTCGCTCAGTGACAGCTCATCATATACTAGCAGTTCTTTCACTTTTTCTATTTTCTGGTTGATGATGTATTGCTCTATTGTCAGCCCTTCCACCTCAGAAAACAGCTTACTGAGCGAAGAATAATCGCGGTTAAGTTTCTGGGAAAGGTATTCGCTGTATTTGAGTTTGGTTTGCTCTTCGGCGTGATGGATGAGTTCTATAACGAGATTTTTTATCTTCTCTATCGTGCGGCCCTTCTTATCGTCTATCAACTCGAAACCTAGTGCCGACAAGTTATCTTTTAGTGCGCTCAGCTGGCCGGAAGTTGGTTTCTCTGCCAGCTCTATTTCACCGAGGTTAACACTCAGCGGTTGCAGACCCAGTTTTTCCAATTCGGTTTTCACCACCATGCGGCAGCGGTTACAAACCATATTTTTTATGTACAAATTCACGCTGCAAAGCTAACCAGCAGTCGTGAATCTGTACAAATATTCCTATCAATGATACTAATACTACGCCACAGCAGTATTACGGCGCAGGGGCAGGAATATTGCTTTGTCAGCAATGAACATACCAATCCATACCAGGGAGATAGGAAGCATTGCGTTATACACTGGCTTGCCATGCGACAGGTCGGTAGCTATAGCGCCTGCGAAATAACAGGATAATAACACAAATCCTACGCGGCGCGTCTGCGGTATAATGAACAATGCAGCGAACAGGAACTCCATGATCCCGAACATCGGCATATGCTGCGCTATACCCATTCGCTGGAACTCAGCAAGCATTTCGGCAGGAGGATTAAATTTCATGATGCCACTGAGTATAACAAGGCTTGCCGGGATGACTGTGGCAATGGTATTGACGATCTTTCTGGTCTTTGTTTGCATAATTTTTGTTTTAGAATGCAAACCTATGTACCTTTACTTACCAAAAGTAAGTAGTTACCTGCAGGTAAGTACTTACCCGCGAGTAACCGGCACAGGCTATGGGAAAATCAATCAACTGCGATCATGATATGACGAAGGCGGAATGCCAACAGTCGTTAAATGCAATGAAAGATGCGCTCTATGTAATAGGCGGTAAATGGAAATTACCTATCCTCATTGCGCTACGAGGTGGCCACAGGCGCTTTGGCGAATTACAGAGGAGCGTGGAAGGCATAGCTGCTAAAGTGCTGTCTAATGAATTGAAAGACATGGAGCTGAACGGCTTTGTAAAGCGTACCGTGTACGATACAACGCCAGTGACGGTAGAATATGAAGCCACGCCTTACAGCGATACCCTGCACGACGTAATTAAAGCCCTTGCCGAATGGGGGGCCATGCACCAGAAAAAAATACGCGGCAAGCTGAAGGAAAAGAAAACTGCTTAATGCATTACACGCAGTTTCCTGGCCATATCTTCTGTCAGGCTCTCCGAATACATACCATAGGCATCAACCAGCACACCTTTCACTCCGTCGTTTGAATGGATGGCATACACAATACTGTTGTCTGAAGGATTAGATGCCCCTTCGAAGCGGTGGTATTCATCGACAGTAAAATGTTCCGGATGTAGTTGCAGATCGAGCGCGGCACATTCTACACAGTGCGGTTTCAGGTTGAGATCTTCTGTGTAACCTCTTTTCTTCAGGCCGTCAATAGCCTCGCTCAATGTATCGTAGGTAAACATGGCAAAATCATTTCGTCAAAGGTAACACAGCATTTTCTAAGCGACGCCGGCGGTAAGACAAATATATAGTGGCACCTATAGCAAGCAGAAGAGTTATAGCCCTGAAAATGTTTCCATTCCGGTTCATAAGTGCAGTGTTGCCCATATCGAATATCACGAAGGAAAGATTCATGAACATGTGCATGAAAACAGGGAACCACAAGTTCCAGTTCCAGAACTTATAGAACAGCGCAAAACCGATACCACCCAGCGAAGTAAGCATAAATACCATCACCGCACTTACCATATCATCGGCCTGGTAAAGATGCACCCAGCCAAACAACACTGCCGATACCAGCACCGCGGGAACAAAAGGCCATTTGGCCACGCGCATCAATAACCCCGCGATCATCGCGCGATAGATCAGCTCCTCAAAAAACCCGGGCCATATGGCACCTGCAAATGCCATCGCCAATCCGGCGTCTTCATTGACAACAGAGGTTAACCAACCACCCAAAAACATTGGAAGCGTGCACAAAGAAGCTACCAGGAATGCCTTTGCAACATTCCTGTTCAACCCCAGCAGGTCTGCCACTGTCGTCTTCGCCCTACGGGCAAACCACCAGGTCATCATTAACCCCAACACCAGCATGGTGCCATTTATAAGCATGGTTCTGTACGCTACTGGAAGCTCCCTGTACGCATCCAAACCAAATACAACATATGCATAGAAATATTTGACGCACCGGGTTGACGCAGCAAACAGGAGAATGACAATGGATGACTGAAGGCGGTCCATGCTACAAGATACTTCGTAGCCATGGCATTCACAATGTAGCGGTCAATACTGTGTTACCAGCGTCTGTGTGCTGAACGGTGCCCGTATCTCGCTGACACGAAGCATCTGTTCCATATAGTCTGATTTGTTGAGCAGGTGAAGAGCAGTTTCACCGGAGTCCCGTTCAACAAACTCTACAACTGCCAGTCCGCGCGACTCATAGGAATCCCATCCACGGATAAGTTTTACTGATTCAATGCTCCCGAACGGGGCGAAAAGATTGTGCAGGTCGGCTTCTGTCGCTTGTGTATTAAGGTTACTAACTAAGATCTTCATGGCTCGTTTCGATTTCACGGCAAAATTCTTCTAACAATATGTCCTGACGGTAAACGTCTTATTAATTAAATGTTGTGGGAGGTACTTTAGTCTTCGATCATCGCGCCTGCTTCATCGAATTCGGCATCCATTTTTTTGCCATCATAAAGGAAACGGGCTTCGTAGATGATCTTGCCATCATCTTCTTCTTTTTCCCACTGGACATCGCCTGCCCCGGGGTATGCATTGCTAAAGCTGGAAACGATTGGCGGCGGCACATCGCCGGGAGCAATCTTTTCTTTACTATCACCACACGACAGAAGCGATAAACATGCTGCTGACAAAAGCAGAGGCACAAGTTTGCACATAAAAGCAATTTTCTTAACCGTTAAAAAAATAATGCCGCAATTATTTCGTTATCTTCAAATATGCGCTCGTTAGTTGTTATTGCGTTACTGTTCTCTCTTTCTTCCTGCAAGAAAGGCAGCTATATCTGTATATGCACCGAAACACAAAACCGCTATGGCACACAACAATACAATCTCGGCAATCCGGGTTTAGATGAAGCCCGGTATCAATGCGAGAACTACCAGGCCAGCTTAAATAAAAGCGGCAGTGCATACGAATGCCGGCTTGATTAATTCCCGACAATACCCTCTCATTACAAGCATCTATAATTCGAGAATATTTCATTTCGTTTTACGCAGTTGTTAAATGGTTTAACATCTTATGATATAATAATTATGCTTGCCCGGCGCGGCTTTCAGCGGATTCTGCCTAACTTCATTGCATTCTGAAAACAATAGGTGAGAATGGAAAACCAGGACAACAAGCTGAAACTTTTTTTCGGCGGAAATAAAGACCAGCATATAGGCTGGGTTGAAGTCTACAACGGTGTAAATGTTATCGAGTACACTGTCGACAGAAAAGAGATCTATTCAAGCAGGCCATTGCTGATACTGCCAATCGGGGATATTCTGAAAGAAGAATGTTTCGGTGCGTTCGACCTTAGCAGGCATAAACTTCCGTACTAGTTTTTTAGCAGGACGCATGAGCACGTGCGCTGTACCCGGCAGCTCACAGCTGCCTCATTTTCACTTGCTAAAATCTTCTGAAAAACAGCCATTGGTTTACAAAAAGCTGTACCTTGCCAGTCATGAAATATCTATTAACGGTACTGGCCCTGCTCGCCTTCAACATCAGCTTTGCGCAGGATGATGAAGAGGAAATACCTGCATCGCCTAAAACTGCACAAACAAGCTCTGCTGAAAATAATCAAAATGCAGTTGTGATAGAAAAACTGCGCAAAGCGGGCGACAATATTTCTAAACCACGCCGTGTTGAATACTGGTTATATTTCCAAACATCCGAAGACCGGGATGCATTTATTGAACACGTAGCCGAGCAAAAATTCCGTGTAGAAAATACAGGCGAGGTAAAAGACGATCCACTTCCGCATTCGCTGAAAGTAACCAAAGTGAGCGATGTCGAATTGCGCACTATCAACAATATTACTTCTGAGCTCCGTGCCCTGGCCAATAAGAACAATGGTGAACTGGATGGCTGGGGTTGCGAGATGGCGAAGTAGTTATTTCCCGATGAGCTCCAATATCTTGTGCAGGGTGGTTTGATTCCGCCCTGTTGCTTTTTGTTTCAGTTTCTTCTCTACGAACATATTTGAGAACAGCGACTTCTTCCCGTTCTTTACAACAAGTGCATACACTTCCTTTCCTTCGATTTTGTAGCTGTCTATATCATCGCTCAATGCCTCAAAAGCCTTCCTGGCTTCGGCTGTTGGTTTCTCTTCAAGAAAGGTAACATACAGAGCCAGGTCCTTGCTGAGCTTCGCTTTGTGAAACGGGCTGTTTTTCAAAATTGCGGCAAGCTCATCGCTAGTTCTGACGAATGTTTCCACTTCATAGTCAAATACTTTCTTTATCTGCTTTTCGATCTTCACGCGTAGCTTTTCTTCTTCACCTTCTTTTGCATCAAATATCACGTTGCCGCTTTGAATATAAGTGCGCACATTCTTTACGCCGGGTATCCCGGCAAGCGCCGAACGGAGTTCTTCCATCTTTATCAGTTTTTGCCCACTTACATTGATGGCACGCAGAAAAGCAATATAGGTTGTCATAGCAGGCTAAAATAAAAAAAAGTCGCAGGGCGAACCTGCAACTTTATTGGCAACTCCCCGGTTGGAATGCTTTAGAACCGGTAGCTTATCTGCCGTTCGCTTGCGTATGCGCGTATATCTTTGAAAATTTCGAATTGTGCTTTCATTTGAGGATGGCCAACTTTTGCCATGATCATTACATCATATTCCTCGTTCTTTCTCCTTTTATCCATGTTTTTAAATACACCGCCATTGAGATCAGTGATCTTCTTTTTGCGATACTCACCGATGAGTTCCTCGCCCTCACCGTGCGGACAAATAAAGAGCGCCTCGATCTGTCCCAATGCGGGATCGCCCGGATTGTAGGTTTTACCCACCAGGTATTGGAAATGGCTTTTCACTTCCATTGCTTCATTGAGCGTAAACGCAGGTGTTTGGGTGTTAACGTAAGCAGCATTCATAACGGCGGTATTTATGATACAAAAGTATCGGGTGATGCAGCCACCGGAAAGGGTATTTTTACGGGGTACACTCGAGAAAATCACCGCAAACCGCCCCTGAAACGCAATAAATACAAAATAACAAATTGATTTTCAGTTATTTGCGATGGCATAGTTTTTAACCCCAATTAGGAAAAAAAAACCGTGTTATGAAAAAAACGATCGAACTAATAACGTATAGAGTGGCATTTCTGTTTGTAGCACTGCTGAGCTCGGTGTATAGCTTCGCACAGGAAGCCGTTGATGTGACAGTGGACAGGACCACAACTACCACCACAACAACGGAATGGTATAGCGAACCCTGGGTTTGGATCGTCGGTGGCGCATTGCTGTTCATTTTGTTGTTAGCAGCGATACTCGGTGGCAGTAGCCGCTCGCGTACTACTGACGGCTCTTCAACCGTACATCGCACTACAGTTACAAGACAAGATGATGTTTATGATGCTTAAGAATCTTCCTCATCAGGCAGATCATAAAGGATCCCGCGGTTGCGGGATTCTTTTTTTAATACTATGCTTCAAAAAAAGACTCCCCTCCAAAACCGGAGGGGAGTATAATCAACCACCATCTACCTCACTCGTCACTATCTTATAACTCAATAAACACCACATGCGTTTATTGCGACCGGGGACCTTTCCTGCTTAAATCTCTTATCAGCTCCAATGCTTTCAGCTGTGCCTCCCGCTCTGAGTCCGCCGGTATCATCGCATATATCAACCGCCCGTTTTTATCATGCTGATAATCCAAACGATCTGATTCAAGCGGGGGAGCCGACAGTTCATGGCACGCCAGGATCTCATTCCTCAAAAACACTACTTTAAAAATTGCCATTTTGAACTTTTCTCCTTATCCGGCAACTATAAGCAAAAACTATGCTCACAGCGGCCGTTAGACAGTTTAGAAATTAGTAGATAAGCACTCATATCAGCTACTTAAAGTTTAAAGGAAAATAATTATCTGACTTTAACATACCATTTAAAATGGAATGTATTTTATTTGATAAGGGATAAGCTAAACCTCCTGTTGACATGATAAGATATATTGAGTTTGAAACGGCTGTGAGTGCCGTTGCACGGCAGTTTGCAGATTGGAGGCATTTACTGGCTGCGGTACCAATAGCTCACCGCCTTCGCTTTATTCACGTGTTGAAGAAAGATTTTGATATGCCCGATGCGTTCGATATAGTAATGAGCAGCCTTGGGCTTACCGACGATAAATTCGAGGATTTTTTGCTGGAGGCCATCAATAACAAACATCACCTGCTCATAACCAGCAACGTCGGTATACCGGCTCATAAACGGTAGTACATAGTCTTTCCTGGCTTGAATTTTTTTTATAATTTCAAAAGCCGGAAGTTATGAACCTGAAAAGCCATATAACCTGGTGCCTTGTTATGGCCTGCTACTGCTGCCCCGCGCAGCCCTCAGCCGTGGAGAACCCGCTTTTCAATACTTTCAAGCAGGGAAATACCACAAACGAGGGAAATTCCGCCACGGTAGCGCTCATCAAAGCCGCTATCGGCAATTTCGGTATCAACAATGTCTTCCGCTACGTATATACCGACAATGGGGGCAAAAAATACAATGTGCGCCTGCGCAATGAAAAACGCATAACGCTGACATTTGCAGAATTGGAGCAGGCAAAAGGCCAGGCCGCGTTCAGGGAGCGCGCTGCAGACCCTTTGTCGGGCGAGATAAAGAAGTATGCGATCTTTTGCTTTGCCGTAATGGCTAAGAAACTGCAAGACCAATACCCGGGGTATACTTATGCTGCAGCCATCTCTGACCTTAACGACGGCTATGAATTGACAGATATCGCAACGTTATTGGGCCTTCAGCTCAAAAAGCTGGAACCCTGCTCCATTCCCAATCTTTCGCAATACAATCATATCATCGTCCGCAATAACTATCATATCGCCTACGCACACACCGGTTACTACGATGAATGTAACACACAGGCTGGTATGGCCGCGCTCAATGCTTTTCGCGATAACCACGCCGGGGGCAGCTGTTCATTCAAAAAATGCAACATCAACCAGGCTTTTCGCGTAGACGAATAAAAAAAGCCGGCACATAGCCGGCTATATTCTTTGATCGGAGTTTGCAGAGTTATTCAGCAAAGCTGAACGGCGCTACCTGGGTTTTCCCTTCGTTATTGGTAAGCGTCAACCAATAAATACCGTTGGTGATGGATGCCGGCAGCAATATTTCCAGCTCATTCTTGCCTGAAGCTGCAAATTTACCGGTACTAACAACAGCACCGTCTATCCGCGTGATTTTATAATCTGAGTTTGTAGATGGAGGATTAGACAATTTGATGGTCAGTTTACGATCACCGTTTACAGGGTTCGGATATAACGACATGCTGCCATCTTTACTCACTGCTTTTACGTTAGCCGGCCACAGGCGAAGCATCTGCACCTGCGAGCTTTGTACGTTTTGAAAAGTATTATCCTGCCCATAGAGATAAAGCACCAGCGCATTCACCTCGTTGATACGAAACAGTTCATCAAAATAATTATTGGTCACCTTGTTTTGTGTAAGTCCAAGCGAACTCAGGATATTGATGGGTGCAGGACTACCATTCAATAAGAAGGAATCTGTCGTGGTTCCCGATATCCTTTCCATGAGCACTTCCGCTTCTCCCAGGGTACCATCAAACTTTTTTGTCAGGGCCTTGCCCCACCCGGGAATATCGAACTCATAGTCTATATGGGATTTATAAACAAAAGGCGCTTTGTTTAGTCCCGCATTGGCATAAGTCAGTTCCATATTCACCACAAAATCAAAACCTGCCGTCCAGTTGCTATTGTACGTAGCCGGGAATTTTATAAGCGGGTATGCAGGCGAATAAGGTACGTCTTGCTGCAATATCACCAGGGAATCGCCGGCGCTGAACGTTCCGCCGAACTGGCCGAGCCATATGGCTTTTCTGTCCATGTCCTCCCCTATACGCATGAGGCCCGCAGGCGTTATGCCCGACCATCGCCGTGTTTGAAATCTTATGGAGTCAAGCGTACCTGGTTTATAAGATCGCCGCTCCCACCAGGTAGCGTTTGGCAGATTAGGATTGGTAGCTGTCATTTGCTCGCTATAGTACTTGACATTCTCATAGGCAACACCTGTAAAATCCCATTCCCTGTTGGTGCCGGTATCAAGGCTTGGCGCTCCCCCCTGTATGCTACCGAAGGTGTCTGCCGCGATAACCAAAGCCGGGTAACTGCTTTGGTCAATGGTTATCTGGGCCTTTCCTGTGGCCCACGACAATAATGCGAAACTAAAGGCGTAAAGTTTTTTCATAGACGGTTGATTACACTCAAATATAAGCAAAAACGAAAGGATATGATAGTCGCCAGCGCGGCAATGCATGACAATACTATGACAAACCTTCCTGTTGGCTATCAGAACTTTGCGCCTCAAACCAGGTAATAATACATGTATTTACGTTTCATGTTGCTGCTCTCAGCAACTTTAATCAGTCATCTTGCCATTGCACAGTCCGACGACAAACTGGTATACGAAGACGAAAGTCATTTCAAAAATGTGGTTCAGCTGACAAACGGGGGCGATAATGCCGAAGCCTATTTCAGCTTTGACGGCAAAGCGATTTGTTTTCAGAAAACAAATCCGAAAGAAGGGCTGGAGTGTGACCAGATATTTTACGGCGTGCTGCCAACAGCACCCGGCGAAACTTTCAGCTACAAACAGGTAAGCAAAGGTGGCCGCACGACGTGTGCCTACATGATGCCCGATGGAAAGAATGTGCTATACGCATCCACACACCTGGGTGCTGACACGTGCCCCCCCGTACCCGACAGGAAACTATTGAAGAAATACGTGTGGCCTTTGTACGATAGCTACGACATTTTTGTTGCCTCGCTCGACGGGAAGATCAAAAAGCAACTCACTAAAACTCCGGGATACGACGCAGAAGCGACTATTTCTCCAAAAGGCGATAAGATAGTTTTTACTTCTATGCGCAACGGTGATCTTGACCTTTATGTCATGGACATCAACGGTAAGAACATTAAACAAATAACAACAGCTCTTGGCTACGACGGCGGTGCCTGGTTTTCGCCAGATGGCAAAAAAATAGTTTGGCGTGCATCACGTCCGAAAACTGATGAAGAAGTAAAAGAATACAAAGACCTGTTATCAAAAGGCATGGTGGCGCCAACCAACATGGAAGTATTTGTGGCCAACGTTGACGGCGGCAATGTGCAGCAGGTTACAAAACTCGGTAAGGCCAATTGGGCCCCTAACTTCATGCCCGATGGCAAGCGCATTATCTTTGCCTCCAACCACGAGTATGCGAGGGGGTTCCCTTTCAACATGTACATCATAAACATAGACGGTACAGGCCTTGAAAAAATATCGCACGACGGCGGTTTTGATGCGTTCCCGATGTTCTCACCAGATGGCAAAAAGATCATTTTCAGCTCTAACCGCAACAACGGTGGCACACATGAGACCAACCTCTTCATTGCCGACTGGGTTGAATAATCGATTATAAAGAATCTGGAGAAGCGTGTAACTTAGTTTTATGTTACGCGCTTTTTTGTTGGTAGGTATTGGTGGTTTCTTCGGCAGTATTGCACGTTACGGCATTGGCCTCGCGCTGAATAAATACTTCACCAAACCATTCCCGGTAGCAACGCTGGCTGTGAATCTCATAGGCTGTTTTCTCATCGGCCTGTTGTTCGGCATAGCACAACGCAATAGCGAACTGCAATCGAACTGGTGGCTGGTGCTGGCTACCGGCTTTTGCGGCGGCTTCACTACGTTCTCTGCCTTCGCCCTGGAGAACAATAATCTCCTGGCCGACAAACATAGCATGAGTGCTATCGGTTACACACTATTCAGCGTAGTATTCGGAATATTTCTTTGCAAGCTGGGAATGATACTTACTGCTCAGAGCTAAGATCTGTTAGTACGACAGCTCTATGATGCGGGTATCCTGCACCAGTTTTTCTATCACACTGTCATGTTTCTTCTGCGTGGCGCGCACACTCCAGGTAAGTACCACATGCCCCTCGCTTTTTTCCGTTTTCGATTTCATCAACCGGTAGCCTTTACTGAAGAAATCATCATAATGCAGGATCTCTCCACCGGGTTGGTGCAGCTGCGTGATCACATAGTCGCGCACCATGTACCTGCGCTCAAATCGCTTTTCTATATAGTGCAGTATGACAAGGATAATAAGTACGATAACAGTGGTTTCTATGGCCACCTGGTAGTTACCGATGCCCACGGCCATGCCTATAGCACCGGCGGCCCATACAGCGGCTGCAGTTGTTAAGCCCTGTATACTTTGCTGGTTGCGGAAAATGAGGCCGGCGCCGATGAAACCGATACCCGTAACAATATTGGATGCGATACGGGTCACATCGCTATTGTTCTTGATGTCAAGTATAGCCATGTGATAGGATACCAATGTGAACAGCGTGGAGCCCACTGTTACCAGCATCATGGTGCGGAAACCTGCAGATTTGCCGCTCCATTCGCGCTCCAGGCCGATCAGGGCTCCTAATGCAGCCGATAGCAATACTTTCTGAATATCTTCTGTAAACAGGTCCATGCAGTCAGATTAGGATAAAAAAATTACGCCATTCGCATGTAATATCAATGGTTTGCATACATTTTTGAATAATCCATAGCGGTTCGTTAATTTTGCCACCCCGAAATGTCGTTTTTACATGATAGAAATTAAAGTTCCCACGGTTGGCGAATCTATTAGCGAAGTAACCTTAGTGAAATGGCTGAAGAAGGATGGAGAATGGGTGGACAGAGACGAACTGATTTGTGAGCTGGAATCTGAGAAAGCAACCTTTGAGCTGAATGCCGAAAAAGCGGGCATTCTGCATACGGTTGCCAAAGAAGGCGACACGCTGAATATTGGCGACGTGGCCTGCAAGATAGACGAGACAGCAGCCCGCCCTGAAGGTGCGGCAGCTCCCGCTCCGGCCAAAGAAGAAAAGGCAACTCCTAAAATGGAAGCTGCGCCTAAAGCGCCTGAAGCTGCAAAAACGACTGTCGAAAAATCTGATGTGAAAGCGACACCTGTTGCCAAATCGATAATGGCGGATAAACAGGTGAAAGCCGGCGAGGTAAAAGGCACGGGCTCTATGGGCCGTATCCTGAAACAGGATGTGCTCGAGGCACTGTCAAGCCCCGGCCGCAAAGGTGGCGCTGCTGCCTTCACCCGCGAGGACAAGCGGGAAAAAATGAGCAACCTGCGTAAAACAGTTTCGCGCAGGCTGGTTGAAGCAAAGAATACAACTGCGATGCTCACCACCTTCAACGAGGTGGACATGGGCCGCATCATGGAGATACGCAAGCAGTATAAAGATATTTTCAAGGAAATGCATGGCGTGAACCTTGGTTTCATGTCGTTCTTCACCAAAGCATGTTGCTATGCATTGCAGGAATGGCCTGCGGTGAATGCATACATCGATGGTGAAGAGATCATTTATCACCAGTATTGCGATATCTCTATCGCCGTATCAGCTCCTAAAGGCCTTGTTGTTCCCGTTATCCGCAACGCGGAAAGCCTCAGCATGGCACAGATCGAAGCAACAGTCGGCGAGCTGGCTAAGAAAGCACGCGAAAACAAACTGAGCATCGATGAGATGACAGGTGGTACGTTCACTATCACCAATGGTGGTGTGTTTGGCTCGCTGATGTCTACACCGATCATCAATATTCCGCAATCTGCTATCCTCGGTATGCACAAGATACAGGAGCGCCCGATGGTGGTGAATGGGAAAATAGAAGCACGCCCCATGATGTACGTGGCGCTCAGCTACGATCACCGCATCATCGATGGCCGCGAGTCCGTAAGCTTTCTGGTGCGCGTGAAAGAGCTGCTGGAAAATCCTGAGCTGCTGCTGATAGGGCATGATCCTGTGAAAGCATTACTTGAAGTTTAATGGAAACACACTCAATATAGGCCCCGCAAATCGCGGGGCTTTTTATTGCTCTCGTCATTATCTATCTTTCCACTTTCATGAAACTGGCCGTCATTGTTACGCATCCTATCAGGTACTACATACCGCTTTTCAGGCTGCTTGATTCGCGCGGGCTGGTCCAGCTGAAAGTTTTTTACACATTCGGCGACACACTGCTTCAAACAAAAAAATACCGTCCTGAAAACTGGGAAAAGAACGAGCCCGATCTGCCATTGTTTGACGGATACGATTATGAGTTTGTGCCCAATACCGCAAAACGTAAGAGCACATTCAGGTTTAACGGCATAAAAAATCCAACACTTATTGAGCAGATCGAAGCGTGGTCACCCTCAGCCGTACTGGTCATGGGGTGGAACTTTTCATCACATCTCAAAGCGTTACGACATTTTAAAGGGAAAATACCTGTTTACTTCCGGGGCGACTCTACTTTGCTTGACGATCACCAGTTACCTTTCTACCGCCAGGCCTTAAGGCATATTGTTCTGAAGTGGGTATACCGTCACATAGACAAAGCGTTTTACGTGGGAACTCACAACAAAGATTATTATAAGAAGGCCGGGCTGAAAGAGGATCAACTGGTATTTGCGGGGCATGCAATAGACAATGCCCGTTTTACCAATGCTCCCGGCGCAGATGCAACGGCACTTGAACTGAGAAGACAACTGGGGCTGAAGGCAACAGATTTTATTTTCCTTTTTGCCGGAAAATTCCAACATCAAAAAAACCCATTGCTGTTGCTGAATGCTTTTAAACGCAGCGCCATCAAAGATGCACACCTCGTATTTATTGGTGCGGGGCCTTTGGCCAACACGCTGAAAGCAAGCGCGCAAGGCTATCCAAATATTCATTTCATCCCCATGCAGCCGCAAAGCAAGATGCCTGCTGTATATCGCCTGGGAGATGTTTTTATATTGCCATCTAACACCGACACATGGGGGCTGGTCATTAACGAAGCATTGGCATGCAGCCGCGCTGTTATCGTAAGCGACCGCACAGGCTGTGCTGCCGACCTGATAAAAAACGGGCATAACGGTTACGTAGTTCAATCGGGCGATGATAAACACCTTGCAGAACTGCTTCAATGGTTCAATACCAATCGCAGTGCAGCAGCGGAGATGGGTGTCAAGGGGTTTGAGATCATACAGAACTATACCATAGAACATTTAGCTGCTGCCATAGAAGAAACCCTGAAAAAGGATACGGCAGTGTAAATGCTTTTATATTTTTACCGCATGCGTTATATCCTCCATCATATCAAAACCATCATCCGCACTTATAACGGGGGAATACCGCTCACTTATTTTCTAAGGAATTATTTCAAACTCAATCCAAAGCTCGGCAGCCGCGACAGGAAGATCCTCAGCGATATGATCTACAGCTGGTACCGGTGCAGCAAAGGTTTTGATTACAAGCTGCCGATGGAGGATAAGCTGAATGGCAGCCTCTTTCTCTGCGAAACACAATCAAACCATATACTGCAATTTCTTCCGGAAGCATGGCAACAGGCCAAACAACTTCCCGTTGCCGAAAAGATAGAACTGCTGGCGCAGCAAGACATCCGTTTTGATATTAAGCGGCTGGCACCTGCAGACATGGCTTTGTCAGAAAGTATTGATAGAACCCAGTGGCTGCACTCGATGCTGCAACAGCCCCGGTTGTTTATCAGGGTGCGGAATAAAGAACTGGTACCGGATATGCTGCGCGAGCACCATGTTCCTTTTGAATGGGTGAACCAACAGTGCATGAGCATTGCCAACGGCAGCCCGGTTGATAAGATACTGGTGGAAGACAGTTATGCCGTGCAGGATGCATCGTCACAGCAAACAGGCAGCTTCTTCGAGCCTGTGAAAGGTGAACACTGGTGGGATTGCTGCGCCGGTGCAGGCGGAAAATCACTGCTGCTGAAAGATAAAAACGCAGACATCTATCTAACTGTTTCCGATAAGCGGGAGAGCATCATCAGCAACTTGCTTGAACGTTTTAAGCAATATCATCACGCTCAGCCCCGCTCTTTCGTACTGGACCTGACGGACGATAACGCCATATCACAAGCAATCGGCAGTGATAAGTTTGATAACATAATCTGCGATGCGCCATGCACCGGCTCGGGAACATGGGCACGTACGCCGGAGCAGCTCTATTTCTTTAAACACGGTGCTACCCCTGAAATAGCACGGCTGCAAACAACCATTGCCCTGAATGTGTCGAAACGGCTGAAGCCCGGCGGCAAGTTGTACTACATCACCTGTTCTGTCTTCCGGCAGGAGAACGAAGAAGTAGTGGAGAACATCAAACAGGGTGCTGATCTTGTATTGGAAAAAATGGAATTGATCAACGGCATTTCCCAAAAGGCCGACAGCATGTTCATCGCAGTGTTCAGGAAAGCTTAGCGGTACTTTACCATTCGTGTAACGGAGCGTTTACCTGCGTTGGTTATTTGCAGGAAGTACACACCGGCAGGTACATTAGTTGTCGATAGGGATATTTCGTGCACTCCTTTGTTCACCGTACGTGATTCTGTCGATAACCGTTTCCCGTCAACAGCGATCAACGCCATTTCCATCTCGCCCGAATCAGCTTTCAGCCGGAGGGTGATAGTTGAACTGAATGGATTGGGTCCTATCGTCAGGATGTAATCAGTTGCAGGCCCATCAACATTCAATATTTCACGAGCCCTTTGAAAATCAGGTACACCATAACCGGAGTGATCATCCGGTGTTTCATACATATGGGCGCTTTCCACAATTGCCCGCCTGATGCGGTAGGAGTTTGCCGAAGGTGTGGATTGCCAGAGACAGGCCGCCCACCCCGCCAGCTGCGGTGTGGCAAACGAGGTACCGTTGATATAAGTTGCGTTTACACCGCTCGAAAGCACGGCGGCAGCATTGCCTACCATACATACATCAGGCTTTCTCCTGCCCGAGGAATTAGGGCCGTAGCCGCTGTTACCTGCGGGTGCTTTAAACTCATTTACCGAGCCGACGGTCAGTGCGCTATCTGCATCGCCGGGCGTGAGGATATGGTTCCATCCTCCGCCACCCTCGTTGCCCGCCGAGGCAATGAAGATCATTCCTTTTGTAGTGGCGATATTAGCTGCCTTCGCCGCAATGCTTGATTTGCCGTCGATATCTGCGTACACAAATTGATAGTAGACCGGGTTCGAGAAGATATTATACCCGAGCGACTCAGTGACTATATCGGCGCCGATGCTATCCGCACGCTCGGTAGCAGCCAGCATGTTCTCCAGCTCTATCTCCTGTTCTTCGGGTGGGTATTCAGTTACATACAACGCGTACTCAGCTTCCGGCGCCGCACCCACATACGTGCCGGGTGCATAGCCCGCCATAGTAGAGAATGAAGAGGTACCATGCGAGGAGTTATTGTAGATATCATTATTTGCATACACAAAATTGCGCACATCAACCAGCCGGCCATTATTGCGCATGCTGTCGAAGGCCGGGTTGGTATCCACGTGGCGGAAGCCTTCGTCTATTACTGCTATCAGTTTGCCCTTTCCTTTATAGCCATGGTCGTGCAGGTGGTCTCCGTTAACAACTTTCGTCTGACCGTATGTACCGCCGTAAAAAGCTGCATCGCCGGTTGTTTTCGCTACTGCATTCTCTCCGGAAAACTTCGGATTATTACCCGAGGGTTTGCCATGCAGGCCCGTCGGGAAATAAGCAATGTGTTTAACGCCCGTAACATAAGGTTTGGTCAGCAGTTGCAGGATGTCTGTCGAGTCCTGCAATAGTATCACGCAGTGATTCAGCCAGCGCGAGGTAAGATGCAACACTCCGCCGGTGGTAGCCAACGCATCGCTGAGATATGCGGGTGCTACCGGCTGATCGGTAGAATCAAGCGCTATGTTTTGGTGCGCCCTTCGGTCGAGCGAACGCTGGGACAAAAAAGCTGTTGGATTACTTAGTGGTGGTGAGCCCTGTTTGTCTTTGAATGAAACGCGGAAAGCATGTTGCGGCTGTGCCTGCACTTCATTGTGAAGCAGCAAAAAACCAAGGCACAGCATTCCTCCCCACAGTCGCATACAATTTGATAAGAGTTTTAGTTATGGCTTACAGCGCGCATCAACACACCATGGCCCCTGCGGCACTTAGCCTGCTGGTTGGGGCTGTTGTTGAAGTCTGCTGCGTGGTCATATGTCCAGCGAACATACTCGCGGTAAACAAGGCCTATGTTCTCTGCAAATACTTCTTTTCCAAAGGTTTTGCTTCCCGGCAGATGCGGCAGCTCCTCGGGGTCATTCTCCACCCTGTCTACCTGGTTCACGGTTATCGTTTTAGGATATACCACAAAACCGTTATTGAATGACTCGCCCACGTTAGAATAGCGGTAAGCCCAGCCATCAAAATATTTATGGTCTGCATCGGCGGTCTGCACATAGGCATTGCCCTGCCATGTTGCATTGTTCTCTACCGGGAAAGTCATTTTTATGAACTTATGTTCCGACTGAGACCACTCAACTGTTGTCTCTGTTCTTTTCACATACAATACATCATGCGCCATCCAGGGTTCATCTGTTTCCTTACGGATGCGGGTATCAATACGATATGCCGTACGGCCATCCACATCTGTAAAGGTGTCCGCAACCGTATACATCATCTGGTAGTTGCGTTTCAGCTCCACGCAGGCAGTGTCATACCAGATCGTAGAATCCACCTCGTATATGATATACTTGCCTTTTTGTAATGGGATATACCTCAATGTCTCGTCACCGAGTATGGGTTCGGCATCAGGCCTTTTACAGGAGAAGAACGACACGGTAAACACGGCGGCCAGCAATAGAAGAGGTAAAATCTTTTTATTCATAAGATTTCAGATGCGGTTATTTCCGTAAATATAATCAAAGAAACGAAACGCGGTAATACTTTGTCCCCTAAATAATACCCGCAAATGACAGTTGTGAAAGACTACAGCCCCGAGCGTATGATGCCCCCGGCGATCACATCGTCACCGTCATAGAAAACCGCCGACTGGCCGGGCGCTACGCCGCTTACTGAGTGGTCGAAATGAACATGCACAAGGTCGCCTTCAGGATAGAGTTTGCTCACTGTGCCCGGATCTTTGTAGCGGATCTTGGTGGTTGCTTCCAGGCCCTCGGGGATATGGTCATATTTTATCATATTGAGGCCACTCACCATCATTCCGCTTTTTTGCAGCTCCTCAACCTCGCCCAGCACCACTGTGTTGGTCTCAGGGATGATCTGCGTGACAAAAACAGGCTTACCCAGCGCTATATCCAGCCCTTTGCGCTGCCCGATGGTATAGAAAGGGTAGCCTCTATGCTTGCCTACGATGCTGCCATCTGCCAGCACATAGTTTCCACCCTCAACCTCCTCTTCCAGCGTAGGTATCTGCTTTTTCAGGAAATTGCGGTAGTCGTTATCGGGCACAAAGCATATCTCGTAGCTCTCCGCTTTCTTCGAAAGCTCCTTGTAGCCCATATCGAAGGCCATCTGGCGTACTTCTGTTTTCAGGTAGCCGCCCAATGGATACAGGCTGCGGCCCAGGCAGTCCTGCCCCAGGCCCCAAAGCACATAGCTCTGGTCTTTGGTCAGGTCTTTGGCTTTTGAAAGGACAAACCTTTTATTCTCTTCGCGCACCTGCACATAGTGGCCGGTGGCTATATAATCGCAATTAAGCGCATCTGCCCTTTTGAGCAAAGCCGCCCATTTGATATGGGTATTGCAGAGGACGCAGGGATTGGGGGTGCGGCCGGCCATGTATTCGTCCACAAAATTATTGACGACGAAATCTCCGAATTCCTCCCGGATATCCAGTACATAATGCGGGAAACCGTGCTCCACAGCTGCCTGGCGGGCGTCGTTGAACGAGTCGAGGTTGCAGCAGCCCGTTTCCTTTTTGCCGCCGCCCGATGAGGCGTAATCCCAGGTTTTCATGGTAATGCCTACCACTTCATACCCCTGGTGATGCAGCATAAGGGCCGTGACGGTACTGTCGATACCGCCGCTCATTGCCACCAAAACTTTACCGTTCCTGCTCATTTTGCTTTTAGGAAACCGCAAAGGTACGAATTCCCCCGCAGGGCGGAGGAACAGCAGGATAGATATTTAACAACCCTTTATTATACAAACTGATAAGCTGCCATCTGGAACTAATCTATTAAATTTGACCTGCCGTGCAATTTTCTTTGAAATTCCCCTCTGGTGAGGTTCAGTATATGCTCAATAGCTCTTTCGAAGCTATCGAGACCCTGTACCCTAAAGACCAGTGCGTGATCATCACCGACACCAACGTGGCCAAACTCTACGGGCACCTGTTCAAGGGTTTTAAAACGGTCATTACTATCCCTGCCGGCGAGAAGAACAAGAATTGCCAGATGGTGAACACGTTGGCTACACAATTACTGATGCAAAAAGTGCATCGTAAAAACTACATTATTGGCGTTGGCGGTGGCGTGGTTAGCGATATGACGGGGTTCATAGCCTCTGTGTATATGCGCGGCATTCCCTTTGGCTTTGTACCTACTACCCTGCTGGGCATGGTTGATGCGGCCATCGGGGGCAAGAACGGCGTGAACCTGGGTATGCAGAAGAACCTGCTGGGCACGATACAACAACCCAATTTCATCCTGTACGACACGAAATTCCTGGAGACATTACCCGGTGGCGAGTGGAGCAATGGTTTTGCGGAGATCATCAAATATGCCATGCTTTTTGATGAGCGGATGTTCAGCCAGCTGAACAGGCACGACATCACTTACTATAAAGAATCACCTAATGCACTGGCTGCTTTGATAGAAAGCTGTGTGAACCTGAAGAACAAAATAGTACTTGCCGATGAGCAGGAAACAGGCGCACGCAAGCTGCTCAATTTTGGGCATACAGTTGGCCATGCTATTGAGACATTGAACCAACTGCCGCACGGCTATGCTGTGGGGCTGGGTATGATCATGGCCTGCCATCTTTCCGAGCATTTCGGTGGCCTTCACAGCTCGGTCAAAAACAAACTGGCAGCATTGCTGCTCAAATACCAGCTGCCCATCTCTGCCGATTTCAATACAACCCGCGTGATGGAAATATTGCGGATGGATAAAAAAGGCGATACCAATACCGTCAACTTCATCATGCTGCAACACATTGGCGAAGCTGTGATCCGGCCCATACCTTTTGAAGCGATAGAGCGAGCGCTGACGTATTTTACCTATGCAAGCAGTTATTAGTCCCGGCCGGTTGTCCGGCAGCGTCCGGGTGCCTCCATCAAAAAGCATGACGCAACGCGCGTTAGCAGCCGCCTTATTACATCATGGCAAAACCATCATCAGGAATACCGGCAGATCGGAGGACGAGAAAGCTGCGCTTGACATCATACAAAAATTAGGCGTACGCTTAACACATACCAGCGAGCATACAGTGGAGATCATCAGCGAGGGAGTGTATCCTTCTTCGACAGAAATACACTGCAACGAGAGTGGCCTTGCCGCTCGATTATTCATCCCCATAGCTGCATTGAGCAACAAAGCAATTTCCATCAACGGCAAAGGATCTTTGTTAGCGCGTCCATTCGGTATATATACGGAAGTGCTGCCACGACTTAACGTTACCGTTCAGCACCATTCTGAAAAACTGCCTTTCAAAATACAAGGACCGCTAACCCCTTCCGATATTAATCTCGATGGCTCCCTCAGCTCACAGTTCCTAAGCGGCCTTTTGTTCGCGTTTTGTTATGCCGCAAAAGAGCGCGTGACTATCGAGGTAAATGAACTGGCCAGCAAACCTTATATAGACCTTACCCTCTCAATGCTGGAACGGTTTGGAAAAAAAGTTCATCACGACAACTATAAATACTTCACCGTAGACCCTGCGTTATTCACCCCCGTGCAAGAGGTGGAAATTGATATAGAAGGCGACTGGAGCAGTGCCACTGCATTGATGGTTGGTGCTGCGCTTAGTGGTGAGGTCAATTTCGAAGGACTTGATCCTGCATCGCAACAGGCAGATAAAAAAATACTGGATGCTCTGAAAAGCTGCGGCGCTTCAGTGGCTATCGAAAACAAAATAATAAAGATCGGCAAAGGCCGATTGCAGGGGTTTGATTTTGACGCAACCGATTGCCCCGACCTGTTTCCTTCACTGGCCATACTTGCTGCTTTCAGCGAAGGCGCGAGCAGGATCAAAGGCATCCACAGGCTGCTGCATAAGGAAAGCAACCGTATAGAAAGCATCTGCGATATGCTGGAGGCATTCGCTATTTTCCACGCGGTAGAGGAGGATGAGCTGTACATTGAAGGACAAAAGACCATTGAATCGGCAACGGTGTTTTCTTATAACGACCACCGGATAGTGATGGCCGCTGCGGCAGGGGCTTTACGGGCTTACGATAATGTGCGCATCAACCATGCCGAGGCTGTACGTAAATCTTATCCGGATTTTTTCACAGATTTGCAGCAGCTAGGCGCATACTGCCGTTTAAATTACCAGGAATGAATAGTTTCGGACGCATATTTCGCATCAGCATCTTCGGCGAGTCGCACGGGCCGATGGTGGGTATCATCATCGATGGCAGCCCTGCGGGTATTGAACTAAAAGAGGCTGATTTCGGGCACGACCTGCAACGCCGGAAAGCAGGTGCAGCAGGCACCACTCCGCGCACCGAAGAAGACAGGCCTAAAATAGTAAGCGGTGTATTTAACGATAAGACCACCGGCGCACCCATCACCATCCTGTTTGAGAATACCAATACACGCTCTGCCGATTACGATGCAGTAAAAGACACACCGAGGCCGGGCCATGCCGATTTTGTGCTGCACGAAAAATTTCATGGATTCAACGATCATCGCGGCGGTGGCCACTCATCGGGCAGGCTGACACTTGCACTGGTTGCAGCAGGTATTGTTGCAAAAAAAGTGCTCGGCAATGTTTCTATAAAAGCAGAGCTGACCGAAGCCGGTGGTGATACCGATATTGAAGCAGCCATACAAAAAGCAGTGGACATGCAGGACAGCATCGGCGGCATTGTTACCTGCCGGGTCAACGGACTGCCCGTTGGCTGGGGAGCGCCGTTTTTCGATTCGGCAGAATCCTATATAGCGCACCTTGCATTCTCCATTCCTGCCATTAAAGGAGTAGAATTTGGCGCGGGTTTCAGTGGCACCAAAATGACCGGCAGCCAGCACAACGACGCGATACTCGATGAAAAAGGCACCACGAAGACCAACTACGCAGGCGGCATCAACGGGGGTATCACCAACGGCAATGAGCTTGTCTTCCGGATAGCGGTAAAACCAACCAGCAGTACCCCGCAACAGCAGCAAACCTGGAACCGTGCGAGCGGGAAAGTGGAAGAGTTTACTGTAAAGGGCCGCCACGACCTTTGCATCGCATTGCGTGTGCCTGTTGTAGCAGAGTCGGTAGCAGCAATAGCTTTAGCCGATCTCTCCCTGCTGCATCGCCCGTAGCAGCGTATATTCTAATGGAATGGATTTTTTGCAAAAAAAGAGGCGCAGGCAGCCCTTGATTCTCAAGGTACGGCCATGCACCCTCATCAGATAGGCAAATCCTGCGCCTATAATCTTTAAGTACTCTGTACGGTATACAGGTAAAAAAAAGGATGCCAGACAGGGGAGATTTTGGAAACCCTGCGTCCTTGCAGGGTTTCAGCTTTTTAAAACTGTGGAAATTGCGGAATTCTGCTTCCCCAACCCATCATTGCCCTTATGCAAATGGGTAATCTTTTGACGTCCTGCAAGAAACCCCTTGACTTTGTTATTAATTTGTTAACTTAGCCTTCAGGAAAAGAGAGAGACCATGTTCAACTTCCCTTACAGAGCAGAAGAATTGTCTGCATTTATTTTAAGCATTGATACCTTCATCATTTCGCTGAAAAGCGGACAAGTGGTAAAGCACGCTACCAAAGAGGTAAGACCTTTTTACGAGTGGCTGGTTACCAATAACGTACGCGATATCGCCCGCCAGAAGATGATGCACTGCTAAAGCAGCTTACTGCCTTACCATCATGAACCTGAGCTCTGACCCGGGCAGGGTGGCCATAATCGTATCCTTCGAATCAGTAGCATAGTCGGGCTTTGTGCTTAAAGGCATAAAACCACTTTCCAATGCGCCGACCTTATTGACATCGTCGGTGATGAATTCGATATAGGCGTTCTCGGTATTGTGCACTTTGAACGGATAGGTATCGGATGCAGTTGCCCCGTTCGCGTCGAGATAATTATAATCCAGCGTAAAATTCTTCCTCACGATCACAGACCGTACCTGGTCATTTGCCGAAAGCTGGTCCCAATAAGAGACATATCCCTCGTTCTTATTTCCCGTAAATGCATTTACAGCCACCCAGCTCGATTTGTTGCTATCTGCCAGGAAAATGAACTGCGCTTTGCCTTTCAGGCTTGGTCTCAGGTAATAAGTATTGGCGCCGGGTATAGGCTTAAAACTCACAAATGCATCAGCTGGCCTGTTATCGTCGTTGAACCAGTTGTTGTAGTATTTCTGATCATCATACCAGTCGGCCCAGTATGTTTTGCCCGGCGGCAGGTCGGCCTTGGTGAACACCAGCTTTTCGTTAGGCTGCAGGGTCTTGCGGATCATCCTGTTCGTATTATTGTAATAATCGTCGGCAGTGCCATAGATATCCAGTGTCACTGTCTTGCTCACTTGGTTGATAAAAGTCACATCGGAGTGGTCGTTTCCTTTTTTCCTGCAAGCCGAAAATAGAATGAGTGCGCTGCAAAGGGCCAGGTAAATTGCTTGAAAACTTGTACGCATTGATCAGAATTATCTGACTAATGTAAGAAAAAATGGCTAGGGGCTGAAAGGAACCCATTGTTTGTCCTAATACAACACATGAGCGTAAATATTATTATGCATCCCGGTGGCACTATTACTTTAGTACATTAACCGGTACAACGACTCCACACATGTGGGAAGCGGGTCCTTTATTTATAAGGGAGCCGCTTTATTTTTTCCCGCCTTAACGCAATGATGGTCAAAGCAAAACGATCTCAAATAATGGCAAATACCTATCCATACTGCGTTTGGGCCCGATAAGCGGTACAGATTTTGCAATTGAGCTTTTCAAATTATCCATTATGAACAAGAGATTTCTAAGCGCAGCATTATTAGCCGTTTTTGCATTTTCGTTTTCCTCGTGCAGTAAAGATGATGACGACGATAACAACAATACTAATACCTCCGGCAAAGCCGATGTGACCATGCGCCTGACGGATGGCCCCGCCGACTATGACGCCGTATACCTGGACATACAAGCCGTGGAAGTAACCATGAGCGGCCAGAGCGCTGTAACGCTGACGCCGGTCCGTCCCGGTATCTATGATATCCTCCATTTCAGGAATGGTACCGATACATTGCTGATGCGCTCAGACATACCAAGCGGTAACATCGAACAGATCAGGCTGAAACTCGGCAGCAACAACTCGGTGGTGGTAGATGGACAGAGCTATGCGCTGACCACTCCATCAGGACAAACAAGCGGCATCAAGCTGAACCTGAACCAAACATTGGTCGCAGGTAATGCCTATACCATCTGGATAGACTTCGATGCAGGCAAATCGGTACACCAGACAGGTAACGGCAAATACATGCTGAAACCGGTGATCCGTGCTTACTCTTCGCTGACCGACGGACGCATTAAAGGTTATGTGATGCCGCTGACATCGCTCTCCACAGTTTATGCTATAAACGGTGTAGATACATTTGCAGCGATCCCTGCAAACGATGGCTTCTTTATGATCAGCGGGCTGCCTGCGGCTAATTACACTGTATGGATAGACTCCGGCATCCCTACACTGCAGGACGCATTCCTTAACAACGTAACAGTGACATACGGTGTGGAAAATAACGTAGGTACTATCACGCTGGTACCGTAATATTTCTCTCGACCTTAAGACAAAAAGGCCCCGCATTTGAAATGCGGGGCTATTGTATTTAA
>CAMPKG010000002.1 GCA_946887085.1 uncultured Sphingobacteriales bacterium | reverse complement strand
TGACAAAACCCTCCCGGAAACGGGAGGGTTTTGAATAATCAAACCTATCTAAACCTACTCTAAAAAACCACCTTCTTCTAGCGGCTCAGGCCGTTGCCACGGTCCCACGACTGGTAATCATACCTCCAGTCGCGGTTGTTGTTGCCGCTTTTATAACCTTTCTTATTATACTTTTTGCCGTACTGGCCACCCTTGCCGTACTTAGCTGCGTATTTGCCGTTGTGTTTGGAGCGGTAAATATTATGGTGTGCGCGCATTTGCTCGCTACGAAGCAGCCTGCGTTCTCCCGGCGTTACCCTGCCATCGGCCAGTGCCATTTGCTTGTAGTGGCGGACCTTAGATTGTTGTGCCCTCAGGCGCATCGCTTCTCCTTTATTTAGGGTGCCACTGCGCATGCCCTGGTGTATCCTTGCTTTCTGGTTTTTCTGGCGCTCACCCACATGGCCGCGCGATTGGGCGTTAGATACCTGCGCAACGAAAAGTGCACCAAGCAGGGTAGCCGCGAAAATGATCTGTTTCATAAATCTCATTTTGTGTTTTTACTGATCGTATAGAATAATAGACCTCAGCGGTACACAACAGTTTAAAATGCGGACTGTTAAATAAAATAAAAAGCTCCCGTGGAAACGGGAGCTAGCAATATGAAGATATAACAAAAGAGACTCGGTTAATCAGGCTTCTTTCCATCAAGGAAAGTGTTGATGGTCTGGATAGATGCCTGGTTGTTGTTTTGCTGACCATTGGTGCCAACGCTGTATCCGCTGTAGAAAGTTTCAGATGATGCAGCACCGTTGTTTTCGATAGGCACATTACGGCGCACATAAGCCGGTACATTTTCTACTTCGTCAGTGCCTTCCTGGCCTTTTATGTTAAAGCTCATGCGGCGCAGGCGCTCGGCACGTTCTTCCAGTGCACGCTTCTGCTCTTCGAAGCGTCTTTTTTCCTCCAGCTCAAATTCGTTAAGCACATGGCTGCCAAATTTCGCGGGCTCTGCAGGAGCTGCGGGCTCATTTTTGATGACCAGCTGCAAGGCAGGTTCTTCAGTTTTAGTTTCCTCAACTTTTGCCGGTGCAGGTTCTTCGACAACCGGTGTCAGTTCCAGGGTGAAGGTTTCTTTCACTTCCTGGGCCGGAAATGCAGGTTTAGGTTCGAAGCTGCTTGTTGGTGCTTCCATTTCCACTAATACAGGAGCCAGTGTGTCCTGTGTGTTGACAGGGGTTGCAGGCGCGGGCATTGCAACTGCGGGGCCATCGCCAAGCTTTACGACGATCTTTTCAGGCTCGTTCCTGCGCGCAGGCAATTCCACCTTCAATTCTTTGTGGTTGAAACCTGTAGCGATGATGGTACAAGCTATTTTATCGCCAAGGGCAGGGTCGTGGCCCATACCCAGGATCACATCGCAATCATCACCTGCTTGCTGTTGAACAAATGCCTGTATAGCTTCTGCTTCATCCATCGTGTGCTCGAACTCGCCGGCAGCAGATGTGATGTTCAGGAGTATCCATTTAGCACCGCGGATGTCGTTATCGTTCAGCAGTGGTGAGTTCAGCGCCTGCTCTACTGCGTGCAGTGCACGGTTGTCGCCTGCTACTGATGCGCTGCCGAGTATCGCCACACCGCCATTTTTCATTACCGTGCAAACGTCGGCAAAGTCAACGTTGATCTGGCCGGTGGTGTTAATTACATCTGTGATACATTTTGCGGCTGTTGCCAGTATATCATCAGCTTTTGCAAATGCCTGCGTAAACGGCAGGTTGCCGAATTGCTGGCGAAGTTTATCGTTAGATATGATGAGGATGGTATCTACGTGCTCGCGCATGCGGTCGATACCTTCCTGTGCCTGCTTCATACGCTTGCGGCCTTCGTAAGTGAACGGCGTAGTTACGATACCCACTGTAAGTATGCCCAGCTCGCGACAGATCTTTGCTACCACCGGTGCGCCACCCGTACCTGTACCACCACCCATCCCTGCAGTGATGAAAGCCATGCGTGTATTTACTTTCAGGATCTTAGAGATGTCTTCCATGCTCTCTTCGCCCGCCTGTTTGCCGATCTCGGGATTTGCTCCTGCACCTAACCCTTGTGTAAGATGTGGACCGAGTTGAATTTTGTTGGGTACCGGGCTCAGCGCCAATGCCTGAGAGTCAGTATTACAAACGATAAAATCAACAGCCTCGATGTTCAGGTTGTGCATGTAGTTGACAGCGTTGCCGCCGCCACCACCTACGCCTATCACTTTGATGATGGACGACTGATTTTTGGGAATTTCAAAGTGTATCATACTGGTTATTTTGTTGGGTTAGTAAACGATTTTGATTTCTTATTTATGAATAAATGGGAGTTATTGTATTTCCTGGTCTTCTACTTCTTCAAAGAGGCTCATGAACTTACCTTTCAGCCCGTCGAACAAACGCTTCAGGTTCTCGTTGCGTTTTACCTGCTTGGCTTGCGTGAGTTCTGAAGTTTCGGTTTCTTCTACCTCTTCTTCGAAGCCCTGCGTTTTTGCCAGCTCTTCCATCACAGGTTTCATTTGCTCTTCAGTCAGGTGCATGTAGTTGCCGCCTTCGCCGATGAAACGCATGCGCCCGTTCTCGAAATCATGATAGCCACGGAGGATAAGACCGATGCAGGTTGAATACATCGGGTTCATCAGCTGGTCGGCATGGCCGCCTGCGAGGTGCTCGTTGGGGTAACCGATGCGCGCACCGAGGCCGGTAACATACTCCGTGAGCTGGATGATATGCTTCAACTGGGCGCCACCACCCGTGAGGATGATACCACCGTAAAGACGTTTGTCAAGGTCTATTTGTTTCAGGTGATACACCACGTAGTCTAGTATCTCCTGCGTACGCGCCTGTATGATGTGTGCAAGGTTCTTTACCGAAATTTCTTTCGGGGGCAAACCGCGCAGGCCCGGTATGGTGATATAGGCGTTTGCATTTGCCTCATCAGCCAGCGCGGTACCGAATTGTACTTTCATCTGCTCGGCCTGGGCACGCAATACGCCCAATCCATTGCGGATGTCGTTAGTAATGTTGACACCTGCATAAGGTATCACGGCAGTGTGTTTCAGTATGCCATCATAGAATACAGCCATGTCGGTTGTACCACCGCCAATATCCACGATAGCCACACCAGCTTCCAGGTCTTCATCATTCATTACCGCGGCAGCAGATGCCAGCGGTTGAAGCACGAGGTCGCGGGTGTTGAGCTGCGCTTTGTCTACGCAACGTTTGATGTTGCGTATAGCATTGCGGTCGCCCGTGATGATGTGGAAGTTGGCGCCGATCTTCACGCCGCTCATGCCAATAGGGTCGAGCACATTGGCGGTATTATCGACCGTAAATTCCTGCGGCACGATGTCGATGATCTGGTCGCCGGCAGGAATATATGTTTTGTACTGGTCGCGCACCAGCAGGTCAATGTCTTCTTTATTTATTTCTTCGTCGGTACGGGAACGGACCCTGTCGCCCCTCGTCTGCAGGCTTTTGATGTGCTGGCCCGCGATACCCACGTATACCTCTTTGACCTCGAGGTTAGGGTTCGACTGGATGCACTTATCTATCGCCTGTTCGATAGAACGGATACATTGTTCAATGTTCATGACCACTCCGTGGCTCACCCCGGTCGACTCGGCACGTCCGTACCCGAGTATTTCCAGTTTTCCGAACTCATTCTTACGGCCCGCGATGGCTACCACCTTGGTGGTTCCGATGTCGAGGCCGACAATGATGGGTTGCTCTTTTCTGTTCATATTGCGCGTTTTACTTGATTAATGATTAGTTGCCCTGGTAAATGTATTTGGCCTGCTCATTAGACTTTTTCTCTTTGTTATGCTCTTTATTATTTGTTTGTTTCTTCTCTGCTGTTGGTTTTGCCGAAGCCTGCACTTGTCTTGTTGCTGCGGGTTTCTGAGGTTCGGGTGGTTGTATAGGTTTCGGTTCGCTTTTCTGTACAGGTTGTGCGGGAGCTTGCTGTACGGGTGCGGGCTTTGGTTGCTGAGGCGCCGGCTTCACTTTACTTGCAGAAGCCAGGGCCGGACTTACGATCGTATTAGCGATGATCACACTGGTGGTGTCGGACTCCACAGGTTTCGGATCATTGCCAATGATGCTTTTTACCCAGTTCATATTGGCCATCGCATTTTCAGGTGGCTTCTTCCACGGTAATGCAGGAGAAGCCACTACCTGGCTGGCAAAGCGGATGTCTAATACTTCATATTTATCCCAGCCTATCTTGTTCAATATCTTTTTATAGAATGCAAACAGGTTGTTGAACTTATCGTTCATGCTGGTGGTATCGCCAAACAATATCCTGTGGTTTCCTAATACCGGTACCAACTCAAACTTCCTGTCATCTGTTACTATCACCTGCGATACCTGTGCACTCCAGAAAGTATCGCGGTCTATATGTCTTACCAATGCTACTATCTCACCCTTCATCGCACTGCTTGCGCTATCGTCTTTCAACAACGGCACATTCGTAACTACGGTGGTGTAATGGATGTACTTATCCGACAAGGGCATTTGCTTCAACGTATGATCGAGATAATAGCTGTTCCCATTCTGCTCAAACAACCTTGCCACAGGTACACGCTGAGTCAATGAGATATGCAACTGTTGTTTGTTGTCGACATAAACCTGTGCATCTGCCACCCATGGGTTTGAATCAAGGATGCGCTCCATCTGGTTGGCATCCAGTTTTTTCATGTTCATGTTGGCAGGGTCAATATTCCTGTCGCGGAACAGGATATCCATCACCTGGCCTTTGTCTATGAAATGGTATTGGTCGTTCCTGATGCGTATATCGATACCGGACAGCTTTTTATTGGTCATCATCGACGATGCGCTGAGGATGGCAATAACACAAGCCGTTCCCGTTACTACTGTCAGCGACAGTTGCAACACTTTGCGTACCGATATTTTGCGTTTAAAACTCATTTTTTCTTTTCCAGTATCTCTTTAACAGGGTTCACCAGTTTATCTATATCTCCTGCGCCTGCGGTGATAAAAAGATCCAATGGTTTTGCTTCTACATATTTCAACAATCCTTCCTTCGAAAGAATGGTATGGTTGGGATTGCCCATCCTGTCTGCTATCATCTGCGTGCTCACGCCTTCCATGGGCAGCTCACGTGCGGGATAAATGTCCAGCAATATGATCTCGTCTGCCATGTCCAGGCTGCGCGCAAAGCCGTCTGCAAAATCGCGCGTGCGTGAGAATAGGTGCGGCTGGAATGCTACCACGCATTTCCTTTTAGGGAACAGGCGTTTTGCACTCGATATCAGCGCAGCCAGTTCTTCAGGGTGGTGCGCGTAATCATCTATATATACGACGTCTTCGTTCTTCACTATATATTCAAACCTGCGCCTGATACCACGGAAACCTGCCAGTGCAGCTTTCACTTTTTCAGGCTCGATGCCCAGGAGTTGTGTCACCGTGATAGCTGCAACAGAATTCTCTACGTTGTGCATACCACCTATCGGCAGACGCAAGCCTTCTATCATCCAGTCTTTCGACACCACATCATATATATATCCACCCTCTTTCTGCACTATGTTGCGGGCATATATGTCAGCTGCATCGTTCTGTAGGCTGTAGGTGACCGTGTTCGGCGCTTTCAACAATGATGCTTTTTCAAGCCCGTGTTTTACTACCAGCGTACCGCCTGCTTTGATATTCCCTGCATATTGTATGAATGCTTTCTCCAGTTCTTCAACATTACCATAAATATCCAGGTGGTCTGCATCCATAGCGGTGAGCACAGCTATATCAGGGCGTAGCTTCAGGAAGCTGCGGTCGTATTCGTCGGCCTCGATAACTGCTGTTTGTGTATCGCTGCTCCAGTAGTTTTTATCATAGTTTACCGATACGCCACCCAGGAAGGCATTGCTGCCATAGCCTGTTTCGCGCAGCAGGTAAGCGATCATGGTGGAGATGGTGGTCTTGCCATGGGTGCCGCCCACAGTTACTGCAAACATGCTTTCGGAGATCCACTGCAATGCGTCACTGCGTTTATATACCGGATAGCCATTATCACGGTACCAGTTCAACTCTGCATGATCCCGAGGGATAGCAGGTGTGTACACGACCAGTTGTGCATCTTTGTCCAGCAGGTTCACATCATCTGTATAATGCACGTCCATGCCTTCAGCAGCCAGCTTTTGGGTCAGCTCTGTTTCTGTACGGTCGTAGCCCTTTACCACTGCGCCGCGCTCATTGAAGAAGCGGGCAATGGCACTCATGCCGATACCACCGATACCAACAAAATAGATCCGTTTCAGTTCCTGCACATTCATTACGCTGCTATTTCAATTATCTTTTTAGCAATTCTTTCGTCTGCATCTTTTATCGCCATCTTCGCCAGGCTTGTCCTCATGATCTCCTGCATGGATGCATCGTGCAGGAGCGCCTTTATTTTCTTCACCAGTTCTGTCTTGGCTTCATTGTCTTTTACCATCAGTGCAGCGTTGTGTTCTACCAGCGCCATCGCATTGCTTGTCTGGTGATCTTCGGCAGCATGGGGCAGGGGCACAAATACCACAGGCTTAGCCACGATGCATATTTCTGCAATTGCCAACGCACCTGCTCTTGATATTACCACATCTGCAGCGGCGTACGCGTTGTCCATCTCGCGGATGAACTCAAATACTTTTATCCGGTTGCCATAAGGCACGGCTTCCCGCTTTGCAGTTTCGTTGTAGGCCTTGCCTGTCTGCCAAACGAACTGTATATCCTCATCCATCAGCGAAGCAAGGTTTGCTGCCAGTGCTTCGTTCACAGAGCGGGCACCAAGGCTGCCACCTACCATCAATACGGTTTTCCTGTTCGGGTCCATACCCAGCCATGCCTGCCCTTCTGTCCTTGTGATATTTGATGAGGAGATGTTTTTTCGTACAGGGTTGCCGGTAAGTATCAGCTTCTCTTTCGGGAAGAATTTTTCCATGTGCTCGTAGGCCACGCAAATAGCCTTTGCTTTGCGGCCGAGTATCTTGTTGCTTTTGCCTGCATAAGAGTTCTGTTCCTGTATCAAAGTAGGGATGCCCATGCTTTGTGCTGCATTCAGCATAGGAAAGCTTGCATAGCCACCCACACCTATTACCGCATTCGGTTTAAATTCTTTGATGATCGCTTTTGCTTTTACATGGCTCTTCCAAATTTTAAAGGGCAGCGACAGGTTTTTAAGCATATTACTCCTGTTGAATCCTGCTATATCCAGCCCTATAATATTGAATCCTTCCTGTGGTACTTTCTCCATTTCCATCCTGTTGTTTGCACCTACGAACAGTAGCTCAGTTCCAGGGTTCAAGCGCTGCAAGGCATGCGCAATAGCTACCGCCGGGAAGATATGTCCCCCTGTGCCGCCACCTGCTATTATCACGCGCATGTTCTTCATATTATGATACGGCTACTGCCGGTTTTTTCGTTTTTGGCTGCACTTCTTCTGCTTCGTCTATCGGTGCAGTATCCTTCGCCGCTTTCTTTTTGCCTTCGTTCTCGTCCACATACCTGCTCACGCTGAGTATTACACCTATCGCAATGCTGGTAAACCAGATGGATGAACCACCCATGCTCACCAGTGGTAGTGTTAATCCTGTCACAGGTACCAGGTGGACGTTCACCGCCATGTTCAGCATCGCCTGGAACACAAGTGTGATGCTGAGTCCTACGGCAAGGAATGCACCAAAGGCATAAGGGCAGCGCCGGAATATCAGAATGCTTCGCCAGAGGAAGAGGAGATAGAGGCAGACCAATACAGTTGCACCTATCAAACCATATTCTTCTATAATGCTCGCAAAAATGAAATCAGAAAATGCCTCCGGCAGGTAGTTGCGCTGTAGGCTGTTGCCGGGCCCGCGGCCGGTGATGCCGCCGTTGGCTATGGCTATTTTTGCTTGCAATACCTGGTACACTTCTTCTTTCTGTTCGCCATCTTTACTTGTGCCTACGAAATCTTCAATACGTTTTTCCCAGGTGTCGGCACGGCCGAAACCTGTTGCCTTAGAGATGGCAAAGAGTAATACCACACCTATCATACCTGCAAATGCCAGCAGTGCGATATGTTTTACATCGACACGGCCGATGAAGAACAGGATGCAGCAAGTAACTCCGAGGAGTAACGCTGTGGACAGGTTCGCCGGTGCTATAAGCATGCACGTAATGCCTACAGGGACCAGTACAGGTAGAAAACCTTTCTTGAAATCTTTGATCACTGCCTGTTTCATGCTTAGCAAACGCGCGAGGAACATGAATAACGCCAGCTTGGCAAGGTCAGAGCTCTGGAAGGTGAGGTTGATAATAGGAAGCTTGATCCAGCGCGAGCCATCATTGATCTTCGCGCCGAAGAGCAGTGTGTACAGTAGCAGCGGCACGCTGATCATATAAAGCAGCACGGCCAGTTTAGCAAACTTGGTATAGTTCACTTTGTGCACCCAGTAGATGATCATCAGGCCGAGGCCGAGTACGAGCAGTTGTTTTACTAAATAATAGCTGGAATTTTTATCCATGCGATAAGCAAGCGTGCCGGTAGAGCTGTACACCGCCAACAGGCTGATGAACGATAGTATGAGTACTACCGCCCAGATCACCTGGTCCCCTTTAGTTTTTTTAAATATCTTCTGTACCATCCGGCTCTTTTGCTTTACTTATAGTTGGTGTACGGCATCTTTGAATTGCTGTCCGCGGTCTTCATAGTTCTTAAACAGGTCGAAGCTGGCGCAGGCGGGCGACAGTAGTACTGTGTCTCCTTTTTCAGCCAGTGCGTAAGCTGCAGCAACTGCATCACGGGCGGTTTGTGTGTCGACCATCGTTTCTACTTTACCGTCGAATGCAGCATGTATCGGCGCATTATCGATACCCATGCAAACAATGGCTTTTACTTTATCCTGCACCAGTTCCATGATCTCGTTATAGTCGTTGCCTTTATCCTGACCACCCAGTATCAGTACAGTAGGCCTTGTCATGCTTTCGAGTGCGAACCAAACCGAGTTCACATTCGTTGCTTTGCTGTCATTTATAAAATCCACCCCGCGAACGGTTGCTACGAATTCCAGCCTGTGCTCGAGGCCTTCGAAAGAGCTGAAGCTTTCCCTGATCTTTTCTTTGCGGATACCTGCGATACGTGCAGAGATGCCTGCTGCCATACTGTTGTATTGATTGTGCTTTCCTTTTAATGCAAGATCATGAATAGACATATTCAGCTCTTCTCCGCCAAAATGTATATGCATGTTCTCACCGCTTATGTATGCTCCTTCGTTCGGTAGGTGTTCGCTCATCGTAAAATAGATTGGGTGTGATTGAATAGAATGGGTTAGTAAATGGTCTGTTATTATGGTATCGTCTTTGTTTATGATGAAGTAGTTCTTCTCGTTTTGGTTCTCCGTTATGCGGAATTTGGAAGCCACATAATTTTCAAATTTGTAATCATACCTGTCGAGGTGATCGGGTGTGATGTTCAGCAGCACCGCCACATCAGGCTGAAACTCATGGATGTCATCCAGCTGAAAGCTGCTTATCTCCATCACGTACCACTCGCACGGCCTTTCCGCTATTTGCCTTGCAAAACTGTAGCCGATATTGCCTACCAGCGCTGCATCGTAGCCTGCATCTTTCAGCAGGTGATGGGTCAGCTTGGTTGTGGTACTTTTACCATTGCTGCCGGTGATGGCGATGATCTTGCTATCGCCTTTGTAGCGGTAGCCGAATTCTATCTCGCTGCACACTTCGATGCCTGCCGCGCGTACTTTTTTTACTATCTCCACTTTCTCGCCAATGCCCGGGCTTTTCACCAGGCAATCAGCTGCCAATATTTTCTCGGCCGTATGCCCGCCTTCTTCAAACGGTATGCCCGATTGTCCGAGCGTGTTTCTGTATTGTTCCTTTATTGTTCCACCGTCGCTAACAAACACATCCCAGCCCTGCTGCTTGCCAAGCAGGGCAGCGCCTATGCCGCTCTCAGCAGCACCCAGTATCACCAGCCGTTTCAGTGTGTTCGTGCTCAACTACCTTAGTTTTAATGTTACAATGCTTAGTATTGCCAGCATGATACCTATGATCCAGAATCTTGTCACTATTTTGCTTTCGTGATATCCTAATTTCTGATAATGGTGATGCAGCGGAGACATCAGGAATACCCGCCTGCCCTCCCCGTATTTCTTTTTCGTGTGTTTGAAATAACCTACCTGTATCATTACTGATAAGTTCTCTATCAGAAAAATGCCGCAGATGATGGGTATCAAGAGCTCCTTCCTTACGATCAGTGCCAGCGCGGCGATGATACCGCCTAAGGCAAGGCTACCTGTATCGCCCATAAAGACCTGTGCGGGATAGGCGTTGTACCAGAGGAAGCCTACGCATGCCCCTACAAAAGCTCCAACGAATATCGACAGCTCGCCAAGGTTGGGGATGTGCATGATGCCGAGATAATTGGCAAAGATGTAGTTGCCCGAGACATAGGAAAACACACCAAGACAAATACCAATTATCGCGGATGTGCCCGTTGCCAGTCCGTCGATACCATCCGTGATGTTAGCGCCGTTAGATACTGCCACGATGATGAAAATCACGAAGAGGATATAAATGACGGGAGTCAACGTTTTCACCGAACCTTCACTGATCCATGCCGCGATATGTGCATAACTCATTTCGTGAGAGCGCACAAAGGGAATGGTCGTTGTCTGGCTTTTGATGGCTACGTACTTCACATTGCTGCCGGTTTCATCCTTGCGCGTGTACGGTTCTGAGATCACTTCCTCCGTCGGATTTTCCAATATTCCTTCGCCGGGCACCACCTGGCGGGTTACTACTACGTTGTCGTTGTAATACATCGTCAGGCCGATGATAAGGCCGAGGCCTATTTGCCCCAATATTTTAAAGCGACCTGCTAGTCCTTCTTTGTTCTTCTTAAATACCTTGATATAGTCATCAAGAAAGCCAACCAGGCCCAGCCATACGGTAGACACGATCATCAATAGTACGTATACATTGAGCACACGTGCAAACAGCAGGGTAGGCACAAGAATACCCGCGATGATGATAAGTCCGCCCATTGTCGGTGTGCCGCGTTTTGATTGCTCACCTGCAAGACCAAGGTCTCGGACGGTTTCTCCTATCTGTTTACGCTGCAGGTAGTTGATCATCGCTTTGCCGAACACGGTGGTGATGATCAGCGAAAGAATGATGGCCATTCCCGCACGGAACGTGATGTAGTAGAACACGCCCGCCCCAAAGAGGCTGAAGTGCTCACGCAGGTATGTAAACAGGTAGTATAACATCGTTCCTTATTTATTCATCATTTTAAATGTCTCCACCAATACTTCACGATCATCAAAATGTTGCTTCACTCCTTTTATTTCCTGGTAAGTTTCATGGCCTTTACCGGCTATCAGTAGTATGTCATCAGGCTGGGCCAGTGCAACTGCTGTTTTAATAGCTTCTTTCCTGTCGGCGATGCGCAACATTTTTCTCTTGTGCGCTATTGCCAGGCCTGTTTCCATATCGTTCAGTATCTGCTCAGGGTCTTCGCTGCGCGGGTTGTCCGATGTCAGTATCGCTTTATCGCTGTGCTCGCAAGCTACCTCTGCCATGATAGGACGTTTGGCCTTATCCCTGTCGCCGCCACAGCCAACCACGGTTATTATCTGCTGTCCGCTGGTGCGCAGTTGTTTGATGGTGGCAAGCACGTTGATGAGTGCATCAGGGGTGTGCGCATAATCTACAATGCCCAGCACTTTGTCGTTGGTGGACATATAAGTCTCAAACCGTCCGGGTGCACCATGCAGGTTGCTGAGTGCTGAAAGCACTTTCATTTTGTCTTCGCCGAGCAAGGTGGCCCCCCCATAAACTGCCAGCAGGTTATAGGCGTTGAAGGCACCTATCATGCGGAAGTATGCCTCCTGTCCGTCTATGGTCATTACGAGGCCGGTCAGATTATTCTCCAGTATTTTGCCTTTTACCGTTGCCGGCATTTTCAGGCTGTAGCTGTTCTTAGATGCGTTGGTGTTTTGCAACATTACACCGCCGCGTTTATCGTCAAGGTTAGTAAGTGCAAACGCATCCTCAGGCAGATCGTCAAAGAATTTCTTTTTTACCCTGATGTATTCATCAAAGGTTTTGTGATAATCAAGATGATCGTGCGTGATATTGGTAAAAATGCCTCCCGCGAATTTGATACCCGCAATGCGATGCTGATGCACGGCATGCGAGCTCACTTCCATGAACACATACTGGCATTTTGCTTCCGCCATCCGTGCGATCAGCGCCTGCACCGAAATAGGATCGGGCGTAGTATGTGTTGATGTTTCTGCGGCGTCGCCTATGTGGTTTTGCACCGTGGATATCAAGCCGCATTTGTATCCCAGCTCAGAGAATAATTTGAACAGCAGGGTAGCAACGGTGGTTTTGCCATTAGTGCCAGTTACGCCTACCACTTTCATTTGTTGTGACGGGTTACCATAAAAAGCGTCAGCCATCAGGGCTGCTGTCTGTGCACTGTCCTTTACCTGCACATAAGCGAGGCCATCTTTAACAGTAGCCGGAAGTTGTTCGCATACTATCGCAACCGCACCCAGCTCAATGGCTTTATCGATGAACTGGTGGCCATCAACCGTTGTGCCGCGCACGGCAACAAACACAGTGCCCTCGCTTACCTTGCGGGAGTCAATAGCAATGCTATTAACTTCAACGGAAGTATCACCCACGATCTTCACGGGTTGTAAGGGGAGCAATATGTCTTTTAATGTCAGCATTAGCTCAGTTGCAATACAATGGTTTGTCCTTTAGGGATGCGACTGCCGGGTGCAATAGATTGCGCTATCACGCGGCCCCGTCCTTTTATATGAACCTGTAATCCTTCTTTTTCCAGCAGGTAAACTGCATCTTTCAAGCCCAGGCCGCTCACATCAGGCACAAAACCTTTTACTACAGAGCCGGGTTGTATGTTCACTTTCTTTGTTGAATCTGCAACCAGTTTTACTACCTGGTTGTTCGGTTCGATGTCTGTTTTTTTGCCAAGGCTGCTTAGCAATGTGCGGTAAGCATTAGCGGTTGCCTGCTGTGCCAGCATCGTACTTTTCGAAGTGCGTGCAATGCTATCGAGCGGACCCATCCATGAGCCTTTTGAGTTGGCGAATATTTTATCGGCCACCATGCGGAATACGGGTGCAGCAATAGTGCCACCGTAGTAGGCGCCGGAATGTGGTTTAGTGCGTATCACCACGGCAACCGTATACTTAGGTTTTTCAGAAGGGAAATAGCCCACGAAGGAACCCTGGTAAACACGATCACTGTATTTGATGCCTTTATCTGCTACTTGTGCAGTGCCCGTCTTGCCCGATATATTATAGAACGGTCCCTGTATATGCCTGGCGGTACCTGTGATTGCCACCTCGCGGGTACATGCCTGCAATTGCGCAACCATACTTGAATCGCCAATGGCTTCTTCTATCACCTGCGGCTGAAATGTTTTTACATTCTTGCCATACTCACGTACCGCGCTGATCAGGTAAGGACGCATCATTTTGCCGCCGTTAGCCACAGCATTATATACCATGCAGGTATGCAGCGGGCTGATAAGTATTTCGTAACCATGCGCCATCCATGGCAGGGTGGTTGCGCTCCAGCTTTGGTTCTTAGTTGTTTTTACCAAAGGCCTGCGTTCGCCTGCAATGTCTATGCCTGTGCGCTCGTGCAGGTGCAGCTTTTTCAGCTGGTTTACATAAGCATCAGGATCTTTGTAATAATGATCGTAAGCCAGCTTGGCCATGGCCACGTTCGATGAATGCGCGAATGCATCGCGGATGGTCATTACACCCAGGCCAAGGTGCGAGTCGCGCATGGTACGGTTGCCGAAACGCATGGTACCGCCGTTGGCGTTGATCTTATCTTCTACATTGATGTAGCCGTCGTTCAACAGCGCAATCAGCGTCATCAGTTTAAATGTTGACCCCGGCTCTGTTGGGATCATGGCGTAGTTGAAATCTTCCCAGTAGCTGCCATTCTTTTGCCTGCCCAGGTTTACCAACGCACGGATCTTTCCCGTTTCTACCTCCATTACTATACAGGTGCCGTACAGGCATTCGTACTGCTGCAGGACGCTCATCATTGCATGCTCTGCTACTTCCTGTATACCGATATCGAGTGTTGTCACCAAGTCTTTACCGTCTTGGGGCTCTACTTCAGCACCATCAACCGGTACCCAAACACCACCGGTCATCTTTGTTTCGATCCGGGTGCCGTTCTCGCCATTCAGCACGCTGTCGTAAGTAGCTTCCATGCCGATGGCCTGGCTGTTCTCGCGCCAGAGACCGATAGTACGGTAGGCCAGCATGCCGTAAGGGTTGATGCGTTTCATCTTCGGCTCTTCGATGAAACCGCCGCGACGCTTGCCTTTATTAAATATAGGAAACGACCTTACCGCCTGGTATTGATAGTATGGCAGGTTTTTCTTCAGCAGGTAATATCGTTTCTTCTGCTGGTAGGCCGTTATAAGTTGCTGTTTGTATTTTTCTTTAGATGCATCGCCGAACAGCTCTGACATGCACATAGCCAGGCTGTCCACTTTTTCTTTGAAAGTTTCAGGCTTTATAACGGTAAAATCGATGCGCACATCGAACTGGGGAATGGTAGAGCACAGCAGTTGTCCTTCTTCTGTGTAGATATTACCACGCTCTGCAGGTAGTGTAGTGGTGCGGGTGTGCATGTCGTCAGACATTTGCCGCAGCCTTTCGCCTTCAACCGCCTGTATGTGTGCTGCTTTGAATAGCACGGCTATGCCGAGCAGGCAGATGCAGGTAAAGGCGACATATACACGGAATCTTATGTCTTTTTTGACGGTCAACTTAGTTTACTGTTTTTGCGGCTGCAGAATCTTTTTCTATCGTATACGCGGGAAGCATTAATGGTTTCAGTCCTATGACCGATGCATTCCTGATCACCTGTGTCTCCATCCTCGTGTACATCAGCTGCGTTTTGATGTCCATATATTTCCAGCGTAATTCTTTCAAAATCTTGTTCTGCTTGTTCAGCTCGCGCTGAGTTTCCACTGCGCGTTGGGTGTTGTTGATGTACAACACGCACAGTAGTGCCACAAAAGCCAGGTAGGGTACGTTACTTACAATAGTGTTGTAGGATATTTTTTCCACCAGCGTCTTCCAGTCGTTCCGGATACGCTGCACGGGTGTTTGCCCTTGCTCCTGCACATTGTTTTTGTCGCTCATTCTGCTTTCTCCGCTATTCTCAACCGTGCACTTCTTGCACGGGGGTTGTTTTTTATTTCTTCTTCGGTAGGTTCTATCGGCTTGGCATTGATCAGCTTTAGCGGTGGTTCTTCCAGTACTTTCCCAAACACATCCGTTTCCGCTTCGCCCCAGATACCCTTTTTCATGAACTGCTTCACCAGCCTGTCTTCCAGCGAGTGAAAGGTGATGATGCTCAGTCTGCCACCAGGTTTTAGGCTGACCGCTGCTTGTTCCAGCAAGTCTTTGAGCGCACCCATTTCATCATTCACTTCGATGCGCAAAGCCTGAAAAACCTGTGCCAGATAACGGTTGGGATTACCTTTCATTATCGGCGCCAGCAGCGCTTTCAGCGAGCCTATCGTAGCCAGGTTTACTTTGTTCCTGTTGTCTGCGATGTGCTTGGCCAGCTGTTTCGAGTTCCTCACTTCTCCGTATTGCTCGAACATCTTGTGCAACTGCTGCTCCTTGTAGGTTTTCAGCACCTGCTCAGCTGTCTGTTCCGTCCGCTTATCCATCCGCATATCCAGTGGGCCGTCGAACCTGATGGAAAACCCCCGCTCAGCCGTATCGAACTGGAACGAACTCACACCCAGATCGGCAAGTATGCCATCTACCTGTGGTTGACCATGCAGCCTCAGGAATTTTTTTATATACCTGAAGTTCTCGGTCACCTGCGTGAGCCTGCCGTCGTCCGGTTTGTTGCGCCAGGCATCGGTGTCATGATCGAAAGCGATGAGCTGCCCGTTTTCCCCAAGCCTGCTCAAGATCTCCCGGCTATGACCGCCTCCACCAAAGGTTGCGTCCACATAAACGCCATCCTTTTTTATCGCCAAACCTTCCACTGCCTCCTTTAAAAGAACTGTTGTGTGGTAAAATGTGGGATCACCCATATCACATACCTTCAAAAGGGTTGATAAAATCGCCACCTGCCACTTCAGCAGCCAGGTCGCTAAAGCCACCTGCGTGCTGATTTATATAATTGTAGTAAGTATCTTTATCCCACAACTCCACTTTATTGCCCTGTGCTGACATGATGATGTCCTTTTTCAGACCTGCATACTCCTGCAGCGGTTTTGGCAACAATATCCTGCCTGCACTGTCGGCCTCCACTATGTTGGCGCCGTTCAGGAACAGCCTCTTGAACTCCCTCACTTTCGGGTTGAAATCGTTCAGTTTGTTGATCTTCTCGGAAAGTACCGTCCAGCTATCCATTGGGTACAAGGTGAGACAATTCTCGAACCCGCGGTTAATGACAAAGCGCTCAGCACTACCCTCTGGCAGCTGCTTACGGAACCCGGAAGGCAGCAAAAAGCGGCCTTTCGCATCCATCGCAACCTCATATTCGCCTAGAAAGCTTGTCATTACTGATGTTTTCCCGATTTACCCACAAAATAACACATTTTCCCACGAAAAGACACAATAAATCTCATTCATATTTTTCCACAAGCATAAATCTTTGCAAATCCTTTACAGTCAACGGCTTTGGAGGATAAAGCACAGTGGGTGGATAAGAGGAGGTGTAAAACCTGTGAATGACTGTGGATAACCTGTGAATTGTGCTTTTTAAGCCCTTTTAACAGAGCTTTGGCTAGGGTGTTAGGCAATAACCTATATTTTAGCTATTTTTGCAGCCCTCTATGCTTTTACGCGTAAGAAATTTCTTGTTTTTATTGTGCCTCGTTTCGTTCGCAGCCTGCAACAGCTACGAGCGTGTGCTGAAGAGCAACGACGTCAATTATAAACTTACCAAGGCCAACCAGTATTACGACAAAAAGAAATACGCACAGGCGATAGCAGTGTATGAGAACCTCATACCGGTAATGAAAAACACCAAGAACTACGAACCGCTCTATTATCGCTATGCCTGGTCTTATTACCATATGAAAGATTACCTGTCGGCATCGTACCATTTCCGCAACTTCGTTGATTTCTTCCCTAACAGCAAAGACGCTGAAGAGATGGAGTATATGCATGCACTGGCCTTGTATAATCTTTCACCCAAGCCATCCCTTGAGCAGACCAATACTGCAAAAGCAATGGAGGCCATGCAATCGTTCATCAATACGCATCCTGAATCCAAGCGTTTGGATGAAGCGAGCAAAATAGTTGAGAATGCACGCCGCAAAATGGAAGTGAAGTATGCCGATGCGGCCAAGCTATATTATAACATCGGGCATTACAAAGCAGCCAGTGTTTCTTATAAGAACCTGCTGCGTGAATACCCCGAATCGGCAAACGCTGATTTTTACCAATACCAGATCGTTCGTTCGTTGTACCGCTATGCAAGGCGAAGCACCCCTGAAAAACAGGAAGAGCGTTATGCATCCACAGTGAGCGCATACCAGGAACTGGTGGATACTTATCCTAAGTCAACTTACCTGCGCGAAGCAGAAAAAGTATATACACAAGCAGACAATAACATAAAACAAATACGCAATGAGCACAAATAGAAAAGCACTGGCGTCAGTTAACCCGTTGGTTGAAACACGCGACGTTGTTGCGCTGAAGGAAAAGACCGGCAACCTGTACGAGTCTATCGTAGTGATATCTCGTCGTGCCAGCCAGATAGCGGTGACCATGAAAGAAGAGCTGCACCGCAAACTGGATGAATTCACCGTGCATGCAGACAACCTGGAAGAGATCCACGAAAATAAAGAGCAGATCGAGATATCGCGCATCTATGAGCGCATGGCCAATCCCTCATTGCAGTCAGTGACTGAGTTCAACGAAGACAAGATCTACTATCGTAAGAAGTAGTTGAAATGTAAATGCAAAATGCTTTTACATTTTGCATTTACTTCGAACATATTATTACAGCCGCCCGACAATAAAGGCGGCTGTTTTACATTTTGCATTTTACCTTTTAGTTTAACTTTGTATTGCATGCAGAAGACCTACAAACATTTATTCTTCGACCTCGACCATACACTCTGGGATTTCGACAAGAATTCGGAGTTGACGCTGACACGGTTATACCTGGAGCATGATCTGCCATCGAGAGGGATAAATGATTTTGTGGAGTTCAATACACGCTTTAATGAGCACAACGACAGGCTTTGGGTCCGTTACCGTGGAGGATATATCAGGCGCGAGGAATTGCGCTGGAAGCGTTTCTGGCTGACACTACTGGATTTTAAGATAGGCGATACGGCATTGGCACATGAGCTGAGCAGCGCTTATTTAGAGATACTGCCTACGCAAACCACACTGATGCCGGCCGCAAAGGAGTTGCTTGACCATTGTAGTAAAAAATACACGCTTCATCTCATCACCAATGGGTTTGAAACCACGCAGTGGCTGAAGTTGCAATACTCAGGTATTGCCTCGTACTTCAAGGAAGTCATCACCTCAGAAAAAAGCAACAGCCTGAAACCACACCCGGATATTTTCGACTATGCATTGAAGGCAACGGGAGCGAGGATGGACGAGAGCATCATGATAGGCGATGCGCTGGAAATAGACGTGCGGGGAGCCTACAATGCCGGCTGGGACCAGGTGTATTATAACCCGTTCAAAAAAGCACACGACGGAGCTCCCACTTACGAAGTGCATCACCTCAATGATCTCTTAGAGATATTCTAAAAAATAAAGAAGCGGCTAGATCAGCCGCTTCTCTCTTTTACCCCCTTAGTCAGGTTGTGGTAAACTAAAAAATATATTACCTGCGGAAGAACGCCGGGCAGTGTGCCTGCCAGTAATCGTTCAGGTTGCCGAAGGCTTTCAGATAGATACCTACTGTTACGTTAGCGAACATATACCAGTCGTTGCTCTGGCTATCGCCGCGCTGGAATTTGTAGTCGGGATAGTTGCCATCCCAGTTGCGCGTTTCATCGCCACGGTATGCAAGCTGAACTGATTGGTAACCACGGTAAGCGGCCAGCGTATCTAAGTTTACATAAGATTTACTTACATCATCAAGATAATCTGTATTCGTCCAGCGGAAGCCAACCTCAGCTGACATCATGATGGTTTTGCCGATGAATGCTTTCAAACCACCACCGAACGGAAACGAAACATTCACAACTCCGTATTCTTTACGGTCGGGATATACGGGGATGTTTTGTCCTTCCGTGCTTAGTGGTCGCAGGTAAACTTTTTCGCCTGCCACACCATCAGTATAAGGATTGAAATGGAACAGCCCGATGCCACCGAAGATATATGGTGTGAACTTCACCCTGTCGGCTTCGATAGGAAGAAAGTTCAGCTCAAGGCCACCATGGAACTCGAATAAGTTTGATGCGAACCGCAGATTGCGTTCTTGTTTCACCCTGGCAGTCGACAGGCTGTCGGCAGCGGTGATGTTCGTATACGAAGCGCCGAGGCGGATACCTAAATGCGGGTTCATGAAGAACTTATAAGAAAGCCCGCCCATAGGCCTGTTGGTATGGGCATCGAAAACCCTGTCCTGAAGATCTCCAAAGTAGTTAGCTACGCCTGCCGAAAGCCCTATCTCATGATGAGCCTGGGCAAAAGACAGCACCGGAACCAACATCGCAAAGCAAAGTATTAGTCGTTTCAAGGCCTTAATTTTTTGTTAAGAGTATCGAAAGATAGAAACAATTTCTGAAAAACAAAACAAGCCCCTATTTATCATTGGTTAATTTACGTTATAAATTATTTCATATGACAAGAAGGCCACTGCAGGCGCTTATTCTGACATACAAAGTCTAAACCTTATTTTTGCCCCTCCCGATACAATTAATAATGAACCTGATAAAAGAACTACAAGCGCGGAACCTGGTACAGGATATAATGCCCGGCACTGAAGAGCAATTGCAAAAAGAAATGACCTCAGGCTATGTGGGCTTCGACCCTACCGCTGACAGCCTGCATGTGGGCAACCTGGTCCCTATTACCCTGTTGATGCGTTTGCAAAGGGCGGGACACAAACCCTATGCCCTGGTGGGTGGCGCTACCGGCATGATAGGCGACCCGTCGGGAAAATCGGCGGAGCGCAACCTGCTGGATATGGATACCATCCTTGCCAACTGCGAGGGTATCAAAAAGCAGCTTTCCAAATTCATCGATTTCGGGACGGATGTGCCCAACGGCGCGGTGATGGTGAATAATTACGACTGGTTCAAAAATTTCAGCTTCCTTGATTTTATCCGCGATGCCGGTAAGCACATTTCAGTGAATTATATGATGTCGAAAGATTCGGTGCAGAAAAGGCTGGAAACAGGTTTGTCGTTCACAGAGTTTACTTATCAATTGATCCAGGGATACGATTATTACCATCTTAATAAAGAGAACAATGTAAAGCTGCAGATGGGCGGTGCCGACCAATGGGGGAACATTGTTACTGGTACTGAGCTTATCAGGCGCAAAGGCGGCAGCGATGCATTCGCATTCACCACTCCGCTGGTTACTAAAAGTGATGGCAGCAAATTCGGAAAGAGTGAGCAGGGTAACGTATGGCTCGATGCAGAGCGTACATCGCCTTACCAGTTCTACCAATTCTGGCTAAAACAGGCTGATGATGATTCTGTACGCATGACACTTACGTTCTCATTCCGTCCGCTGGAAGAAATAAACGCGCTGATAGAAGAGCACAAAACGGCGCCGCATCTGCGTAAGCTGCAAAAAGCCCTGGCTGAAGAACTGACGATAATGGTGCACAGTGCAGAAGATCTTGCCTTTGCGCAAAAGGCGTCAGAAATATTGTTTGGCCAATCGACTGTTGACGCATTGCGTGCGCTCAACGAAAGACAGCTGTTGGAAGTGATGGAAGGTGTGCCGCAGGTATCCGGTACAAAAGATGCATTGGGCGAAGGTGTTGACCTGATCACGTTCCTTGCGGATAGAAAAGTTTTTCCATCGAAAGGCGAAGCGCGCAAGATGATACAAAATGGCGGTGTGAGCATCAATAAAGAAAAAGTAGTAGGCACGGAATTCCTGCTGAAACAGGAGCACCTGCTGAATGATAAATACATGCTGATACAAAAAGGCAAATCGAATTATACGCTCGCTATATTCAACTGATGCATGCCATCACGTCTTCTTCGCTATATGCTTCTGGTTGCCGCTTTAATAGCGGTGGCTCTGCCATCATTTTACTGCAACAATCCTGAAAAAGAAGCAGCCGGCGGCGAAAACTCATCGGCATGGAAGAGCGTGTATGATACCAGCATACGTTATGTGGGTATGCAGGAATGCCGCACCTGCCACGAGAACATTTACCAGACATTTATTCAAACAGGCATGGGGCAGTCGTACGACTTTGCTTCGAAGCAAAAGTCTGCAGCTGATTTTGGTGCTCATGCGATCGTGTACGATAAAGACCTCGACTTTTACTACAAACCTTACTGGCAGAATGATTCACTCTATGTGATGGAGTTTCGCCTTGAGGGAAAAGACACTGTGCATAAGCTGGTGCAGAAGATCGACTACATCATCGGCTCCGGCCAGCATACCAACTCGCATATCTTCAGCAGCAATGGTTATCTCTACCAGGCACCTATTACTTTTTACACGCAAAAACGCAAATGGGACCTCGCACCGGGGTTTGAGAATGGAACGAACACCCGTTTTAGCAGGCTGATAGAGAATGAGTGTATGAGCTGCCATAACGGCCTGCCCGATTTCGTAGCCAATAGCCAGAATAAATATCTCACCGTCAAACGCGGTATCGATTGTGAACGCTGCCATGGTCCGGGCGAGTTGCACGTAAAGGAGAAACGTGCAGGTAACATCGTGGATACTTCAAAAAATCCTGACTATACCATTGTCAACCCGCGCAGGCTTTCTACAGAGTTGCAAAATAACATCTGCCAGCGCTGTCACCTGCAAGGTATCGCTGTATTGAACGATGGTAAATCGTTCATGGACTTCAGGCCGGGCATGCATTTATCAGAAGTGATGAATGTATTTATGCCGCAGTACGAAGGTGCCCAGGATAAAATGATCATGGCCTCGCACGTGGAGCGGATGAAGAAAAGCCCCTGTTATCTCAACTCGGGCAAGATGAGCTGTATCACCTGCCATAACCCGCATGTGAGCGTTAAATTCACGCCGCGCAGTCAATATATCGATGCCTGCAACGGCTGCCATGGCGGTCCGCAGCAACCGCATTGTACTGAAAGTTTGCGGGTACGCGCTACAAAGAATGATGACTGTGTAACCTGCCACATGATGCACCAGGGCAGCATCGATATCCCACACGTGGCTGTTACTGACCACTATATACGCCGCCGCCCGATGCAGGATACTTTACAGAAGAAGATCACTGCTTTTCTTGGTCTCAAATGTTTCAACAACGACAAAGTGGATGCGATCACCACAGCTCGGGCATTCATGGAATTTTATGAGCGTTATAATCCCAACAAAGGGCTTATTGATTCGGCATTGTATTACTTATCCCTGCAACAGGAAGACGAGGCAAATAAAAAACAGAACCGCGATTATATACGTGCCTATTTCCTGTTAAATGATTTTGCAAAAGTCGTAGAGTACGGCTCGGGGCTGAAACCGGAAGATATGAAGGATGCATGGGCTGCCTACCGTGTTGGTGACAGCTATTACAACCTGCAGCAGGCCTCTGCCGCTTTACCATGGTATAAACAGGCAGTATCCATATGGCCATACTCGTTAGACTTCCAGAATAAATACGGTACGTGCCTGCTGGCTATGGGCAATATACAAGAGTCGCAAAAAGTATTCAGCTTTATTCTTGCAGAAAATCCTAACTATCAATCAGCAAATACCAACATCGGCTACCTTTACCTGCAGCAGGGTAATATGACCATGGCTTATGACCACCTGCTAAAAGCTGTGATGTTAAATCCCGATCATGAGCAGACGCTCATCAATATGGCTGTGGTGTATCATGCGAATGCACAGGACGACAAAGCAAAGAAAACACTACAGCATCTGTTGAAAAAGCATCCGCAGAATCAACAGGCGCGTGCAATGTTGTCAGATCTTAAATAATTGCTAGAAACGGTAGTAAATAAAGAGGCGTTGCTGAAAGATAGCAGAATTAAAATCAAACGTTCCGATCGAGCTTCCTTTTTCATAATCCAGGTTGCGGTAAACCAGGTTGACCGGCATCAGTTCAATACCTGCTCCTATGCGCTTACCATGTATTTTGGCGCCTATTGACGGTGACGCAGATATATAAGTGAGTGATACATCTTGCGGCACAAAAGGAGCACCGTTAGGATTTCCCGGCCCCTGCGTATTGATCTGCCTGCTCGACATCATGGTATCCAGATTACCCTTACCATAACCTCCGCGTACTTCTATCCCCGCAAACAGGTATATTTTTTTCCAGAAATGGCGCTGCATTTCCACACCTAGACCTAAAAGAGGCATGTTTATCTTAGTAAAAGAATGCACTTCGGTTACCGTATCTGATCCTATAGCAACGACGTTGTTAGAGAAATTGTGATAGTTGCCATAGCCTGCCATAAGACGAAAAGCTCTGCGCTCATCTTTGTATGTTTTAAACTGTGCCCCGATAATGTTTATGTCATAATCGTAGCCACCCATCTGGCTCATAATGCCCAACTCCCGCGTTCTTTCTCTAGGCAAAGGCTGTGGTGTGGTAAGTTCATCGTTCTCTTCCTGCGCTATTGCAGCAGGGAGTGTGCAGGAGCACAGTAAGGCAAACAGGATTCCCCTTTTCATATATATAGACGTTTAAGGCTTAAACGAAAGTTCGGAAATATTATTGTTAACCGGAAATGAGTAAGGCTGCAATGATTGCAGCCTTAAGATTATTTAAGTTTTGAGCTAAGGTTATTTGGCGGCCTGGTAGCGCCTACCAACTTCTTCCCAGTTGATCACGTTCCAGATAGCTGCCAGGTAGTCGGGGCGTTTATTCTGGTATTTCAGGTAGTATGCGTGCTCCCAAACATCAATACCCAGAATTGGCGTGCCTTTTACATCAGCAACATCCATCAGCGGGTTATCCTGGTTGGGAGTAGAGGTTACTTCCAGCTTTCCGTCTTTGACGATCAGCCATGCCCAGCCGCTACCGAAACGGGTAGTACCTGCTGCATTCATTTTTTCTTTCAGTCCGTCAATTGAGCCAAAGGTTTCGTTGATGGCGTTCGCGAGGTCGCCGGATGGCATGCCGCCGTTAGGGCCAAGTATGCTCCAGAAAAGTGTATGATTATAATGTCCGCCGCCGTTATTGCGTACAGCAGCGGGGAATGCTGAAATATTTGCCATTAGTTCTTCCAGCGATTTGTTTTCTCCGTCAGAACCTGCAAGCGCTTTATTCAGGTTGTCGACATAAGCCTGGTGGTGCTTGCCGTGATGTATTTGCATGGTTTGTGCATCGATGTGCGGCTCCAGTGCATCGAAGCCATATGGTAGCGAAGGAAGAGAGTGTGCCATAGAAAAAGTGTTTTGGTTAAATGAACGCCAAAGTTAGCAGGCCTTACCGAAAGCCCAAAAAACACCGGCAGATTCATAGTTAATTAAAATACCGGTATAGGCTTAATACGATCACTGTCGCATTAACAGTATTATTGTTATGGCTTGTTTATCAGCATTTCAGGGGAGTGCAGATGCGTCTAACTTTCGGGCCAGCCTGGTGTAACATTGTCATATACAGCATTCTACGGTTCGTATACCTCTTCGAAGACCACAGTAAACGGCGTCAACTCCGTATATTGTGCTAGTTTTCTGAACAGCCATACATGAGTCTTCCTTCGTTATCGTTACGCCGCCCTGTTTTAGCTATAGTTCTCAATATCATCATCATCGTGTTTGGTGTCATTGGTTTCACCTTCCTGGGTGTACGTGATTTTCCCTCTATCGATCCGCCCATTATCAACGTGCGCACCTCTTATGCAGGTGCTAACCCTGATATTGTTGAGACACAGATAACCGAGCCACTTGAGAAATCTGTTAATGGTATAGCTGGTATCAAAACTATATCATCTACCAGCGCCCAGGGAGCGAGCAATATCACCGTCGAATTTGATCTTGGCATTGACCTCGAAGCAGCGGCAAACGACGTGCGCGATAAAGTATCACAGGCTGTGCGCAACCTTCCACAGGATATCGATGCACCACCCGTGGTTTCGAAAGCGGATGCGAACTCGTCGCCTATCATCTCTATGACGGTGCAAAGCGACACCCGCAACCAACTGGAACTGACAGAGTATGCAGAGAACGTGCTGGTGGAAAAGCTACAGACCATTCCCGGTGTCAGCAGTATCAGGATCTGGGGTGAGAAACGTTATGCAATGCGCCTATGGCTTGATCCGTTGAAGATGGCTGGCTATGGCATCACCTTCCAGGATGTGGAAGCAGCGCTGAGCAGGCAGAACGTTGAACTGCCTTCAGGTAAACTCTCGGGCGCTAATACAGAGCTTTCGGTGCGAACGTTCGGGCGGTTGTATTCTGAAGAAGATTTCAATAACCTGATCGTAAAGAATGTTGGTGGCGTGGATGTAAGGCTCAGTAACATAGGTGAGGCTGTTCTCGGTCCGGAAAATGAAGAATCGGTGCTGAAGGAGAGTGCTGTGCCGATGATCGCATTGGCGCTGACGCCGCAACCGGGATCGAACTACGTAGCTATTGCAGATGAATTTTATAAACGCTATGACGAGCTTAAAAAAGATATCCCTGCCGATTTTAAAGTGGCCATTGCGATGGATACAACATCGTTCATCAAGAAGTCGATAGCCGAGGTTGAGGAGACCTTGTTCATTGCATTCGCGTTGGTAATACTTATTATCTATCTCTTCTTCCGCGACTGGCTGATCGCTCTGCGTCCGTTGATAGATATCCCGGTGAGTCTCATCGGCGCCTTCTTCATCATGTACCTGATGGGTTTTACCATCAACATCCTCACGCTACTGGCGATAGTTCTTGCGACAGGCCTTGTGGTGGATGATGGTATTGTTGTAACGGAGAACATTTATAAACGTATTGAGAAGGGCATGGATAAGTACCGCGCTGCCAAAGAGGGCAGCGAGGAAATTTATTTTGCCGTTATTTCTACATCTATAACACTGGCTGTTGTGTTTCTACCTATACTCTTTCTCCAGGGTTTTACAGGACGTTTGTTTAAGGAATTTGGGGTGGTAGTTGCTGGTGCGGTGCTTATTTCTGCGTTTGTATCACTGACACTGACACCGGTGCTGAATGTGATGATGACACGCAAAGTGCATAAGCCTTCGAAATTCTACGTTAAATCAGAACCATTTTTTCTTGGATTGGAAGCCCGTTATAAGAATGGCCTCGAATGGATCATGAAGCGCAAATGGGTAGCCCTGGTGGGTGTGGCTGTTTGTTTTGTCATTATCTTCTTAGTCGGCAGCGGTTTGCAGTCGGAGCTGGCCCCCCTGGAAGACCGCAGTCGTTTCCGTGCGCAGATATCGGCACCCGAGGGCACCTCTTATGATGCCATGGATAATTATATGGACAACCTCGTGGGTGTACTGCTTGATTCGGTTCCGGAAAAGGAAGTTATATTGTCAGTAACGGCCCCGGGCTTCACGGGCTCGGGGGCAGTAAATACCGGCTTCATCAATGTTAGACTGAATGAACCGGACCAGCGTGAACGCAGCCAGGAGGAGATAGTGGCTACAGCAAACAGGAATTTCCAGAAGTTTAGCTTTGGCCGTGCATTCGCTATTCAAGAACAAACGATATCCGTGCAGCGCGGTGGTAGTGCATTTCCTGTGGTATTTATTTTACAGAACATCAACTTCGATAAGCTAACGAAAGTGCTTCCTGTATTTCTCGATGAGGTGCAGAAAAATCCGATGTTCCAGGGTTCTGACGCGGATCTGAAATTCAACAAACCAGAGCTTACGGTTTCCATTGATCGCGCAAAAGCTTCACAACTGGGCGTGTCCATTGCCGATATTTCGCAAACCCTGCAACTGGCGCTCAGCAACCGCCGCATGGGTTATTTCACAAAGAATGGCAAACAGTATGAAGTGATAGGGCAGGTAAGCCGCGAGAATAGGGAAGCGCCGGTTGACCTTTCAACATTCCACGTAAAGAATGCTGCAGGGGAGTTTATCTCGCTCGATAACCTGATAACGACAGAGGAAGTTACCAGTCCTTCGCAGATATACCACTACAACCGTTATAAATCGGCAACTATATCGGCTGGTCTGGCTCAGGGGAGAACTATTGGCGACGGTATTGCAGAGATGAACAATATCTACAACCGGCTGAAGGAACGCAAGGTCATCGATGAATCATTTAGTACTTCGCTGGGTGGATCGTCCAAAGACTATGTAGAGAGCTCGTCGAATACTTTATTTGCCTTTTTGCTTGCATTGGTGCTTATCTACCTGATACTCGCGGCGCAATTTGAGAGCTTCATGGACCCGCTTATCATCATGCTGACGGTGCCGCTGGCGATAGCGGGTGCCGTACTGTCATTATGGATATTCGGGCATACGCTGAACATATTCTCGCAGATAGGCATGATCATGCTGATAGGCCTTGTAACGAAGAATGGTATCCTGATAGTAGAATACGCCAACCATATACGTGACAGGGGAGCGGATAAAATGAACGCAGCCATCGAAGCAGCTACGATGCGTCTCCGTCCTATCCTGATGACCAGCCTTGCCATGATAGGCGGTGCATTGCCATTGGCCTTGTCGCTGGGCGCGGCATCCACCAGCCGTATACCGCTGGGTATAGTTATTGTTTGGGGTATCTTATTTTCACTGATATTGTCTTTGTTCATATTGCCGGTGATGTACACTTTCCTGTCGCGGAGAAAAGTGCAGACTTCTACCGCAATAGAAAAATTAGGTGACTAAATGACTTTTGAAAGGTCGTTCAAGAGAATTGAATTAATGAAGAAGCTTATCATAACTATGTTCCTGTTTGCCGGCTATGTATCGTATGGCCAGGAACGCCTTACCCTTCAGGATGCAATTGCCAAAGCGCTCGAGTATAATTTCGATATCCGCGTAGCTAATGTGGTTGCACAACAGGCAGAAGTAAATAATACCATAGGCAATGCAGGTATGCTGCCCGACATCAATGCAACGGGTGGTGTCAATGTTGGTAGTACCAACAGTCATATCGAATTTGCCGACGGGCGCATACAGGAGCGTAACGGCGCTCGCTCGATGGCTTACAACGGCGCTGTGAACCTCAACTGGACTTTATTCGATGGCGGCAGGATGTTCCTCCTAAAACGGCAGCTGAACATGCAGGAAGAACTGGCGCAGGTGCAATTGAAGGAACAAGTGCAGCGTACAGTATCGCAGGTGATACAGGCATACGCACAGGTTGTATTTCAGCACCAGCAGGGGGTAGCCATTGATACTGGGCTTGCATTGGCAAAGATCAGGATGATGCTCTCTCAGGTAAAATTTGAAACGGGGGCCAGCGCTAAGGTTGATTTCCTGCAGGCGCGTGTCGATTATAATGCCAGGCAGTCGGATTCACTCGGTCAGGAGTCTGCTGTAAATTCTTCGTTCGCCATGCTTAACCTGTTGATGGGTGAAGACCCATTCAAGTCTTACATCGTTGACGACAGCCTGAGGTCTGACCTTGGTTTGCAGCCAACCGACCGGCAAACCCTGCAAGGCGTAAACCTCACGGTGGATATCGCAAGAAGGAACGCCGATATCTCGCGAGTGAATTCGCGGATTGCCAGAACATTTCACCTGCCTACACTAGATCTCAACGGCGGATATAACTATAACTACAGCAAAAGTGAAGCAGGTTTTGCGCTATTCAATCGCACCAGCGGGCCGAGCGGCGGCCTGAGCTTGAATATGCCCTTGTTCCAGGGTGGTAATATCCGCAGGCAGGCGAGGGTTGCATCGCTGCAAGCCATGCGTAACGAACTGCTGTATCATAGACAAAATACGGAACTGGGCAGGCAATACCGCACAGCCTGGCGCAATTACGAAGTAGCAGTGGCTGCGTATAAACTTGAACAAGAGAATATCCGCTATGCAAAAGAGAACCTTGATATTCAGCGTGCCCGCTTCCGTGTAGGAATAGCTACTACGCTCGAAACCCGCGAGGCGGAGAACAGCTATGTACAGGCGCTGGTGCGCTTCTATACTGCTGCGTACAATGTAAAGGTGAGCGAAACGCTGGTGCTGGAGATAGAGAATGAGCTGGTAAAATAGCTATCGTGTCAGTTCTGTAATGAGCGCAGCATGCTCAGGGTACTCAGCAGATAGTTTTTTGCGGTCTGCCAGTTCAAAATCGTTGAAATCAAATCCGGGAGCAACGGTACACCCGCATAATGTATAGCCACCTTCAATTTCTACCCCGCTGCCGAACCAGCTTCCTGCTTTGATAAC
>CAMPKG010000001.1 GCA_946887085.1 uncultured Sphingobacteriales bacterium | reverse complement strand
ACGCAAAACGCGAGTAGACATCACCCTGAAGTGCGAGGACATTCGTCCTCTCACTTCGTCCCTCCGCCTTTTCACATTATTTTTTTAATGGGAAGGCTCCTAAAAACAGGAGAGGGGGCTTACCACTGCAACAACAATTATTAACAAATAATATTATCACCATATGACATGAATACCTTGCAATAAATATTTGACGAAAAACTGAAAGAAATGCATTGGCAAAGGTTCTCAATAACGAAAACACGAGTGCCTCTCCTGTTTTTAGGAGAGGGATGACGGGCGAGGGCGAAGCCCGTGCTCGTCGGGGTGAGGTTAACCCGCGAATGACCCGACAACAACCATTATCAAATTAAATTATCGCGATATGAACTCAAACCCTTTACCAGCACCGATCACAGACAACAAACTCGAAATGTTGTGTTTTGAAAAACACCCAAATCGACACTTTTATTATCATTTTCAGGGTACGAAACTGGAATCCCGCACTTGCGGGAGAACAGTTTCAGTCTGAACCTCAGATTAGACCGATTAGGCTGATTGACCAGAAAATGAAAAAACATCCCATTATCGACAACATTTTATAACAAATTCAGTCTGAACCTCAGTCCCGATGGCTATCGGGAAGTCCGATTAAGCCGATTAATCATGAAAAATAAAGAAACAGTACAATCAGCCTAATCTCGATTAACCTGAGGTTCAGACAACCGCGGCACAGCTTTTAAGCTAATATGAACCCGCCATAACATAAGGAATTGTGATATGAAGAAAACTGCATCAAAGAAAACAACCAAGGTCAAAGCCAAACCGACCGCGGCAAAAAAGGCTGCACCGACGAAAAAAACTTCCGCTGCGGGCAAAAAGGCTACGGCAAAGGCAAAACCGGCGCCGGCCAAGGCAAAAGCACTGAAGTCGCCGGCTAAAAAAGCCGTGAAACCTGCCGCTAAAAAGGCCACCATCCTGGTTGTGGAAAAACCGAAGAATTATGCACAACCAAAGCCAGCGGCGAAAGGGAAGGCCCAGAATTCGGCTAATTCTATTTCTTTGCAGAAAGGAAAGAAGAAAGAAATGGCAGAAACGACTACAAATCAATATACTGAAGAAAGTATCCGGTCGCTGGACTGGCGGGAACACATCCGTCTGCGCCCTGGTATGTATATAGGCAAGCTGGGCGATGGCAGCAGTATGGATGATGGTATCTACATACTACTGAAAGAGGTTGTAGATAACTGCATCGACGAATATACGATGGGATATGGCAAGAAAGTGGAGATATCGGTACAGGATGGGACAGTTTCCATTCGCGACTATGGCCGCGGCATACCACTTGGTAAGGTGGTAGATGTGGTGAGCAAGATAAACACGGGCGCCAAATACGATAGTAAAGCCTTCCAGAAATCTGTTGGTTTGAACGGTGTGGGTACCAAGGCGGTTAACGCGCTGAGCACTTACTTCAAAGTATCTGCGTTCCGCGAGGGCAAAATGAAAGTAGCCGAGTTTGAGAAAGGCATACTAACCAAAGAGCATAAAGAAACAACAACAAGTGAACCTAACGGAACGCATGTATTGTTTACGCCGGATGATACTGTTTTTAAGAACTACCACTTCATACACGAATACATAGAGAACCAGATCTGGAACTACTGCTACCTGAATGCAGGACTGACATTGAACCTGAATGGTAAGAACTATCTATCGAAGAATGGCCTGCTCGACCTGCTGCAGCGCCGCACTAATCCTGAAACATTACGCTACCCCATCATACACCTGAAAGGTGAGGACATAGAACTGGCCCTCACGCACACCGGAGACTATGGCGAGGACATCTACTCTTTCGTGAACGGGCAGCATACAACACAGGGGGGTACGCACCAGGCAGCTTTCCGCGAGGCCTATGTAAAGGTCATCCGCGATTTCTTTAAGAAGGATTATGATGCTGCTGACGTTCGCCAAAGCATTTGCGCGGCGGTGAGTGTGCGTGTGCAGGAGCCTGTGTTCGAATCGCAGACCAAAACCAAACTGGGTTCTCAATACGTTTGGGACGGTGGCCCTTCGATGAAATCCTTCGTGCTCGATTTCCTCTCGAAAGAGCTGGACAACTTCCTGCATAAGAATGCATCTATTGCCGAAGCGCTGAAAAAACGCATCGAGCAAAGCGAGCGTGAGCGTAAAGAGCTATCGGGCATCCGCAAGCTGGCCAATGAGCGCGCCAAGAAAGCCAACCTGCACAACAAGAAACTCCGCGACTGCCGCATTCACCTGAATGACGAGCCGCCGAGCAAGAACAAAGAAGAATTTACGCAAAAGCAGCTGGAGAGTACCATCTTCATCACCGAGGGCGATTCTGCAAGCGGATCGATAACCAAGAGCCGCCAGGTGGAAACCCAGGCAGTATTCAGTCTGCGCGGTAAGCCGCTTAACTGTTATGGCCTTACCAAGAAGGTGGTGTATGAGAACGAAGAGTTCAACCTGCTGCAGCATGCGCTGAATATTGAAGAAGGAATGGAAGGCCTGCGCTACAACAACATCATCATCGCTACCGATGCTGATGTGGACGGTATGCACATCCGCCTGCTGATCATGACCTTCTTTCTCCAGTTCTTCCCCGACCTGGTAAAGAACGGGCATGTGTTCGTACTCGACACACCTTTGTTCCGCGTGCGCAACAAACAAAAGACCATTTACTGCTATACCGACGAAGAGCGCAGGCGCGCAATAGCTGAACTAGGCACGAAACCAGAGATCACGCGATTCAAAGGCCTGGGTGAGATCTCGCCGGAGGAGTTTGCCCAGTTCATTGGGGAGGACATGCGTAAAGAGCCTGTACTGCTCAGCCACGATGCGCAGATACAGAAGCTGCTGGAATATTACATGGGCAAGAACACGCCACAGCGCCAGGTGTTTATCATCGACAACCTGCGAGTGGAGAAAGACCTTGCCGAGGAAGTTGCATCGATAGTAGAAGAAGTTACCTCATAAGTAAAAAGCCGCTCACGCGGCTTTTTACTTATGAGGTAAGACGATGCTATGGAGTTGGTTGCAGATCCGTCACAACAATTTCGTCGGTGGCTTGCTTCACCACGTACTTAAGCTTGCCGATCACTTTGCCGGGGCGTTGCCATTCGAACCAGCGCACCACTGTCAGAAGGAAAACCAAAAGTTTACTGCTTTTTGGAGTAATGATATCATTTGCAATTTGCGCTATCCGGCGGTCACGCTCTTTGACACAATTGATATAGGCATCGCCTGATTGGGCTGAAAGCTCATTGGCAAACCACCAGGAACCTTCGCGGGCAGTATCTATGCTAAAGCAGACAAGCATTTCGTCGTAGCCCTTGCAGAAAGTATCGACAAGGAACATGAGCGGGGAAACCTTGCCGATGTTGTCCTGCACCTCATCGACCAATGCAGCAAGGATGACATTGATGCTGTTGAAGTCCTTTTGTACGCCTTGCATCGGGTAGCCCTTCATAGTTTCCGCTGCAGCTATGCCCAGGTCGAGATTGATATGGGCGTTGATGCCCATGAGGAGGTGCTGGAGTATTATGTGATCGTTCTCTTCGATAGCAGTAAATGCTGCCTGCCAGGACGCTGTAGGCTTACCACCGCTGCGCCATGCCTTCCATGCATCAAGGTAGCGGTTGGCAAACAAGATATCAAGCCGCTCCATGCGGGGGTTGTCTTCAAACTCGCTCTTCTCTATCCCTTCCTTTATGCGGCAGGTAACGCGATGGTACAAAACGGCGAAATAACCGGCCTTATTGTTTTCAGCGATGCACTCGGCGATAATGGTTTCGAGATCAGCAATAATGGTATCAATACTTTGCTGCATAGCAGAAAAATAACAATAAGGTTTGATATGAGATAGCGAATAGCGGAGAATTTTGTAATTTAAATCGAAACCGCGCGTATGATGTACACAGTAAAAGGCAACAGGAACAAGGGATTTACGCTGAACGATGAAAATGACAACCTTTTAGGGCACCTGGAGTTTCACCACTGGTATTCAAAAAAAGCTACTATCTCGCTGGTAAATTCCGAATCCTGCGAGATCGTGACGTCGGGGTTCTGGCAGTCAGCCTACGAGCTGGTAAGGGCAGAACATAAGATAGGTGAGCTAAAGATGAACTGGAAAGGGCATTTCCATATTACCCTGAATGGCATCAATTACCAATATAAATGGTCAGGATTCTGGATGCGAAGCTTTGTTTTGATGCAGGGCGACCAGCGGGTGGCACAGGTAAAACAGCGCTATGAATGGACGAAGCTAAGCTACGTTTTTGAGGTGACCACCGACGACCTGGTCCGGAACAACGATATGCCGGTGTTAATGCTGCTAATGGCATATTGTACCAGCCAGCAATATGCCAGTGCAGGCGCAGTATAGGCCGAAAATATTAATGCGTTGAAACGCTTTTAGTTATAAAAACAAAGCCTTATTTTGGGATATTAACCATTGATGATGAAGAACTGGATACTTGCCGCATTCCTGCTTTTAGGAATATCGCAAATCTCTAATGCACAGAAAATAAACAGGGATGATTTCGCCAAGGTGCGCGATTACGTGAATAGCCTTGGCCCTATGGAAGGCCATCACCTGAAGTATATCGTGGACACGCTTACCCGTAGCAAAACAGCCCCGAAAGCCGAGCAGGTGTATGCGATCTACTATTGGATAGCTACGAATGTTGACGTGAACACAAGGGGCATGCGTCATCCGGGGAATTTCAATCCCAGTGCTTCCGAGGCGCTGAACAAACGCTCGACCAATGCTGAAGGTTATGCGAACCTGTTCAAGGCAATGATGGATATGTCGCAGACACGCAGCCAGGTAATAAAAGGCATGGCTAAGTTTGATGCACGCAACATAGGAAAGCTAAGCAATAAATGGAACCAGCACGCGTGGAATGCCGTTGAGGTCGACGGTGTATGGTATGTCCTGGATCTTCCATGGTCTGCAGGCAAAACCGACAGGAAGTTCAGGTATTTCACCCCCCAGTTTACAGATGCATGGTTTATGACCGACCGTGAGTTGTTTGCGCTCAGCCATTTCCCGGTTGATAAAAAATGGCAATTACTGGATACACCGATCAATAAATCAGTATTTACCCAGGCACCCATAGTTGGTACCAGTGCCATTACCAACGAAGTTTATCCTACAACGGGCATCAGGAGAGGAAATATCCGTGGCAAGGCCGACACAACTAAAAAGATGGTTTTCGAAGTTGGGAATCCATCGCTTATCCAATCGGTAAGTGTTACCAACCGCACCAGCGCCAGGATACCGGCGAAATACACGTTTGATGGCAACATGATGTACGTCGAGGTGCCATTTAAGACCGAGGGCGATTATCCGTTCAACATTTACATAAATGATCAGCTGGCTTATCAGTATAAGGCCACCGTCGGAAAAGCGAAGAAAAAACCAAAACCCAAGCCACAGGCAAAGGCCAAGAAAAAACCTCAGCCGAGAAAACCAACAGCTTCCAAAGCACCAACAAAGAAGAAAGTAGCTGAAGCTAAGCCCGAGAAAAAGGAGAAAACCGAAAAGAAAGAAAAACCTAAAAAGGATAGGAAAGCGCCGCAAGGCTGATAATATAAAAGGCGCCGAATGGTGCCTTTTATATTTGATTCTTGAGTTTATTCCTCCTGCTTATTCTCATTCAGCTTTTGCAGCACATTGTCCATCATTTCGAAATCTTTCTCCTGGCTCTTTTGTATCTCTGCAAGTTTTTGCTGGTAAACTGTATATAACTCGGGATTGGTGATGCTGAGGGCATATGTGAGCGCTGCGAGCATCTGCCTGTTTTCCATTACTGTCTTCGCAACTACTACAAAACTACTATCCATATTTGGTATGTTGAGGTTGTGTCAAAGGTAACCGATGTTTGCATAAATTTACAAGCTCACGAAATGATTTACGGAAATAAGTTATGGAAACAACAACATTAGGAATAGGCTCAAGAGTAGAACATCCACATTTTGGAAGAGGGGTGATCGTGGATGCGGCCAGTGAAACATATACTATATGGTTCAAGTCGCAAAATGGTACAAAAAGTATTAACAAGGACTATGAGCTGAAATTGCTGGAAGCGAAAGAAAGCGGCAGCGAAGCAGGTACTGCCGGAATTACTTTGTCGGACATAGAACAAGCCCTGGACAATATATTAGAGCGGCGCCTGCACGAGATGCAGATCGTACCGATGGGCACAAGGTGGAATAACGGATCGATGATACTAAAACCGGGAGATAGTTCGCTGCAGGCTAAAGAAGTACCCATTGAAACCTTCTTTCACAAAATAGTGATGGTGCGCGACCGCCTTAGATTAATAGAGCAGAAAATAAATGCCCATAAAGGACTTACTGATGAAGAGAAGGTCGATATTCAACAGTATGTCACTGCAGTTTACGGCTCACTTACTACGTTCAACGTTCTGTTCAGAGAAACACATCACCAGTTTAAAGGCATGAGCGGAAAAGAGTAACGGCTCCACAAAAAAAGAAGAAGGATGGCAGCATGTATTAGATGCTTGTGGCCACCCTTCGTAAAAAGATATGGAACACTCCTACCTGTCTAACGATTTCAACCAATCTATCACTTGCTCACGAGTCTTACCCAGTTTTTGCTGCAGGCGTCCTATCATCTCATCGTCTTTACCTTCATGGTAGTCCAGGTCGTCATCTGTCAAATCCGCATTTGCCTGCTTGATCTTACCTTTCCATTCGTTCCATTTTCCGCGAAATTCAAGCCTATCCATAGTTTCTAGCTTTATTTATACTATGGTATAAAAGACTGTGCCAACCTGCTATTATGGCGCTATCAAGACCGCGGGCTCTGTGGCTGCAATGGTATCCGGCGGGCTTTTCACTACCAGTCTGTCGTCTTCCCATCGTATCCGCGATTCGTTGAGCTCATAGTAGCCATATTCGTTTTCGCGCACTGCATTATTTACCACTGTGTTAGTCCGGCCATAGAAAGTATCCATGGTGTTCATATTTATGTAAATATCCACTGGCGCCCCTGTTTCAGCATTCAGCACATAGCCGGTTTCTGTATCGTGCATTACCTCCAGTGTTTTACCGGTGTTAAGATCAAGATACGGACTTGCAATGCTGTCCTCCGTTGTTACTGTATCCAATGTTTTCTGTCTATCTACCTTATTGCATGCCGCTATACCTAAGGCCACTGCAATCCACAACATCACCATTCTCATCGTCTTCTATTTTGTCTTCGCCCTACCAGTGAAAAAACATCAGACCCATGGGGGTTAATATTAATCCAAAATCGCATACTGTTACAGCCTTGTTAAATAAACCTTTGCCCTATTTGCCAAGTCTAAGGAATGGCATGTTTGTTGCCTTTTACTTATTACAGACATTACAAGCATTTATTCAATGAGATCGAAATTAGTTCTGCTGTTTGCAGCATCTACGTTACTGGTTTCCTGCGTGAAGAATGAATATTATACGCCGGAACCAAATCCCCCTGCTCCACCACCGCCTGTTGGCTATCAATACTCATTCAACGACGACTTTGACAGGGATATACACAACTGGTCGTTCAGCGATCCGGAGAATTCAGCTTTTGTGAATATCAGCGGCGGGACGCTTAATTATACTTACGACCCGGTAAATGACGGGACCAACACGGTAGCTATACTCACGGGCGCCAATCTCAGGCGCGATTTCCTGATACAGACAAGGATAACTTCCGATAATGCCATGGGGCTTGCCTTCGGTGTCTCCAACAGCGATTACGGATATTCACTGTTTATTGACGACCAGGGATATTTTGCGCTTTACAAGGAAGGTGACGCCAATACACAAGTAAGCACCATACTTGACTGGCAATTCAGCGATGCTATTCAACCGGGTTGGAATGATATAGAATTGGAACAGGTTGGCAACTACTGGATGGGCTATGCCAATGGTATAAAACTATTTGAAGTGCCTGCAAAGTATATCGCAGGGTCTAAAATCGGGTATATAGTACTGGCGGCGACAAACGGTCGTGCGGACTACCTGACGGTTCAATGGTAAAAAAAAGTGCCCAGTGGTACTTTTTTTATTTCATCCATGTAAAGTTGGAGCAGCTGCCTTCTCCGGGTATCGAATCAGCCCATATTTTTCCTCCCTGTTCTTCAACAGTTAGTTTTACGATATTTAGCCCCACGCCCGTGCTATCGTCAGACTGAGAATTCGATTTGTTTGTTGAGGTCTGGAACAGGTTAAATATTTTATCCTGGTCGGCCAGCGAAATGCCAGGCCCATTATCTTTCACATAAAAAAGGTAGCGATCACCTTCGTCTGCATACCCGATGTCTATACGTCCATCTTTTTTGTCGCTATACTTGATAGCGTTACTCATCAGGTTTTGAAATACCTGCTGCAGCTTTACCTTCCGCGTATGTACTGATGGCAGTTTATCGACCACATTGATCTTAACGTGTGATGGCGGGAATAGCAGGTGTGCTATCTGTTTCACCATTTCATCTACATCAAAATTCTCGCTGGCCTGGTGCTCGAGATTTTTCCGCGACTGTTCAAGCAATGAGGTGATCATTTCCGAAAGGTGACCGGCAGCATTTGAAATGAGGTCGAGATATTCCCTCATCACCGGGTTCTCCACAATGTCTTTCTCTTCATTCATAATGGAAAGCAAACCGATAATACCTGCCAATGGCGACTTAAGATCATGTGCCACTATGTAGACAAACTGCTCAAGCTGTTTATTTACCTTGCTAACTTCAGAGTGCGTGTTTTTCAACCTCTGCTGAAAGAAATACAAACGTTCAAATACTGCCACCTTTGCTATAGTAACATTAACGTCCAATGGCTTTTGCAGATAGTCAACAGCACCTTCCTTAAATCCCTTCAGCACATATTGCTCCTCTTTGCTGATGGCTGTTACAAAAATGATCGAAATATCACGGGTCTTCACGTTCGACTTTAGTATCCTGGCTACTTCAAACCCGTCCATGCCAGGCATTTGCACATCCAGCATAACGAGGCCGATGTCCTCGTATTTCAGCACTGTTTTCAGCGCATCATTGCCGGAGGTAGCCCTTAAAAATACCCTGCCCTCTTTGGCCAGCATCTCCTCCAAAACGACAAGGTTTTCTTCCCTGTCGTCAACCAGCAATACCTTGAAACCGGTATGATTTGCCTGCATGATCTCTTAGTTTCTACAGATAGTTTTTATGTAGCTCACGATGTCGTCAGGTTTATATATCCTTGCCTTTTTGTTTTTAGCGATGGCAGCCTTTGGCATGATCGCATACTCTGCCGAAGCAGGATCCTGAACAATCGCCATCCCTCCCTTCTTCAATATCCGCGAAATGCCGTAAGCCCCATCCTCATTAGCGCCGCTCAGTAAAATTGCAGCCGCGGTTTTTCCATACACCGAGGCTATACAATCGAAGGTGACGTCGATCGACGGACGGCTAAAATTAACCGGTTCTGAATAATCGAGGCTGAAAGTTTTATCCTCCTCCAGTTGAAGGTGATAGTTCTGCGGTGCCAGGTACACTACACTTTTTTTAATAACCTCTTTATCCTCAGGTTCATGCACGTCAATATTATTAGCGCCTGCCAATACTTTTTGCATATCGCTTGACACGTTACGAAGGCGATGGATAACAACCACCATCGTAAAATCAAATTTTTCAGGTAATACCTTGAGAATATCTATTATCCCCGACAAACTGCCCGCAGACCCCCCTATAGCCACAATCTCTGTCATTTATTCTGCAGTTTTTTCTTCTTGTAAATTTTATTTGCTGCGCTTACTACATCAAACTTATCGCGTAACTCCGTAAAAAGCAGTGATTCTTTCGTACCAAGTGCAATATATCCCAGGGGCGACAAGCTGTCGTAAAACAGGTTTACGGCTTTGTTCTGCAAGGCCTTGTTGAAATATATCAGCACGTTTCGGCAACACACCAGCTGAAATTCATTAAAAGCCTGATCTGTTACCAGGTTATGCTGCGAGAATAGTATGTTTTTTTTTAGCTCCTTACGGATGATCGCATTGTTATACCGGGCTGTGTAGTAGCCTGCAAACTCCGCTTTCCCGCCTGCATTAATGTAGTTCTGTGTATAGCTTTTCATCTGTTGCAAAGGCATTATCCCTTTACGGGCTTTGTCGATATTCAACGGGTTGACATCGGTGGCGTATATTTTGGTTCTGTCAAGCAGGCCTTCTTCGTGCAACATAATGGCCATAGAGTAAACTTCTTCACCTGTTGCGCAGCCGGCATGCCAGATTTTGATGACAGGATAAGTGGCAAGTTTGGGAAATATCTTTTGCCTGAGTTCTTTATAAAACTCAGGGTCACGGAACATTTCTGTTACATTAACGGTAATAGACTCTAGAAACCAGTTAAAATACTCCCGGTCGTTGACGAGACGATACTTCAGGTCGTAAGCATTCCTGATATTGCTCATCTCCATACAACGCAAAACCCTGCGTTTAATAGATGCCGTGGCATAATCGTGGAAATCGTAACCATAATATTGGTTGATGATATCCAGCACTTCGGCAAGTTCTTCTGCTGATATATATATCCCATCTCCTGTCATTTTACACAGATAACCAAACGCGCATTAAAGAAATTAGCTTGCTGCCATCCACAGGCTTGGTGATATAATCTGATGCACCCGCCTGGATGGATTTTTCCCGGTCGCCCTGCATAGCTTTGGCCGTCAGGGAAATGATAGGCAAGTTGAAGAAACGTTTATCCGCCCGTATTTTTCTGGTAGCTTCATAACCGTCCATCTCAGGCATCATTACGTCCATCAACACCATATCCGTATCCGGATTTGCATAAAGTTGCTCTAATGCTTCCCTTCCATCGCTGGCCGTGATCACGCTCATTTCGTATTCTTCCAGTAAGGTTGTGAGTGCAAATACATTACGCATGTCATCGTCTGCAAGCAATACTTTTTTACCAGATAGCACTTTTTCATCAACCATTGCAGCCCTGGGTCGCCGGCCGGGCTTGGGTGTATCTTCTTCAACTTTATACAAGAATAGCTCCAATTCATCCATCAAACGGTTTTTGGCATCGCGCGAGTCCCGGATTACTGCGTCAGATACCTTCTTTAACGCCAGCTCATCTTTGTTATCAAGATCTTTATCCAGGTATATTATCACCGGCGTGTTACTGGTCTTTGTTAGCTGGTAAATGCGCTTAACCTCCTCAATGCCCTTTTTTAAGTCGGCGCCTATGTCAACAACCACACAATCAAACTTCTCTTTTTGCAGAACGGCGATTGCTTCGACGTCCGAGGAAGCATAAAAAGCCTGCATATCGGGGTGGCGCTCGCTTAATACCTTGGTAAGTGAGTCGTCGTTTTTCAAATGGCTTCCGGATATCACCAGTACCTTTTTTACGTCATTGGCAATATGCTTGCTGATGGTGTTAAACGCATTCTCCAGGTCTTCTTTCTCGATTGGTTTTTTCAAATATGCGATCGCAGCATCTCCCAATTTTTCAAGGTTGTCTGTGCCGGATATTACGTGCACCGGTATGTGCTTCAGTTTAGCATCAGCCTTCAGTATTTTCAAAAGCGACCAACCGTCAAGAACAGGCAACTGCATATCGAGAATGATTGCTGATGGTTTATACTGCCGGACGTAGAACAATCCTTCATCACCCGCAAGCGCCACTATCGTTTTAAATCCTCTTCCATGTGCAAAATCCTGCACCACGGATGCAAACGCCGGGTCGTCCTCAATAACAAGCATTACCTTATCGCCTTTCTGTAAACGGTCACGATCGTCAGGTACCTGGTTCTGAACAATCACGTCACTCATCTGGTCGGCGGAAATTTCAGGCACTTCAGCTTCCTGCACGGTATCTTCTATATCAGCTGATGCATTTTTATCTATCGGCAGATAAACAGAGAAGGTACTACCTTTGCCTTCCGTACTTTTCAGCTGTATTTCGCCTCCCAGTTTCCTTATTAGCTCTTTACTTATCGATAAGCCCAATCCCGTGCCACCATATTTCCGATTGGTCGACCCATCTGCCTGCTGGAAGGCCTCAAATATCAGCTGCTGTTTATCCTCCGATATTCCGATACCCGTATCAGTAACGGCTATTTCAATAACGGGAATATCATCTCCACCTTGCGCGCTTTTCTTTTTTACGGCATTTAACGCAAGTATGACTGTGCCTTCATTCGGCGTGAACTTGAAGGCGTTGGACAACAGATTCTTGATCACCTGCTCCAGCCTCAACTTGTCCGTACAGATAGCATCGGGCACCCCTTTACCTTTCTGCCGAATGAATTTGATGCCTTTTTGTTCCGACACTACCATGAACGTTTCCCCTAAGTCATCTAACATGCCGTCGGTACTCACATCTTCAAAGAACAGGTCTACCTTGCCTGCTTCTATCTTCGACAGGTCAAGAATATCGTTTATCAGATTCAACAGATCGGTACCAGATTTGTGAATGATACGCGAATACTCTGTCTGTTTGTCTGTAAGGTTGCTGGCTTTATTTTCAGAAAGAAGTTTTGCCAGGATAAGAATGCTGTTTAACGGTGTACGCAGCTCATGAGACATATTCGCCAAAAACTCCGATTTGTATTTGCCAGTAATCTCTAACTCGCGGGCTTTATTGGAAAGCGCCCTGCGCGATATTTCTACCGCTTCATTCTTCTCCTCCAGCTCTACATTCATCTGACGCAACTCCTCTTCCTGCACGCGCAGCTCTTCTTCAGATGCCTGGAGTGTTTCAGCCTGTCGGGTCAGTTCTTCGTTGGTCTGGCGTAATTCTTCCTGTTGGTTTTGCAGATGGATTTTTTGCTCTTGCACCTGCTCAAGCAATGCCATAACCTTCTCCCTCGCATCTGTCGAACTAATGGCCATAGCAATATTATCGCCTATAGTGTTAAGCAAATCGACGTCCGCCGGCGTAAATCTACCGAACCTGGCTATCTCCAAAACTCCTTTCAATTCCTTATTTAGCCGAAGGGGCAGGCAAATTACTTCTCCCGGCAACGCATTGCCGGCAGCCGATTGCAGCGTCCAATATTCGGCGGGAATATTTTTAGTAACCACCGCTTCATTGAAGTTGGCTGCCTGGCCAATCAGGCCCTCGCCAATATTGTAGATCGTCTTTACTCCCGCGGGTAGCGAAGCTGAAGCCTTCATTTCCAATCTCCTGTGATCGTCGTTGTACACATACAGAGCTCCGGCCGGCGCATCAATGTAACTCACGACAGAGTTGACAATACCTTCAGCAAGACCGTCCAAATCGTCTTTCCCCTGAAGTCCATCGTTCACATTGGACACTCCGCTTAACAGCCAGTTTCTGTTGTTTGCTTCCTCGTTTAATTGATTTACCTCGGCAAGATTTTCCTGCACTTTTTGTTCCGCTTTCTGCCTGTTGCGAAATTCTCTAATGATAAAGTAAATGAGTACAATGATGATAAGTTGAACCAATACTGTCCCTGCTATAGATATGATTTTTGCTTCAGCAAGCGCTTGTTCATTGGTCACCTGTCGTTCATTCAGAAGCCTTGTTTCCTCGCCCAACATTGCCGCTACATCTTCACGTATTATATCCGTTAGCCTTTTTTCATGCACCGTGATATCGAGGATTTCCTGGTCCGACGTTTGTGAATCTGTTGAAAGGCTCTCCCAATAACTAATCAGCGCACTGATGTCGGTAGCTAGTTTATCAGCATTTTTTTGCTGGGTTATATTTTCCGTTACAAGGTCCTGCAGCTCTTTTATACTCGGAAATATTTGGAGACGCGCTGCAAAATAAGGTTGAAGGAACTCACTCCTGTTCGTGAGGCGGTATCCGCGGCGCCTCGACTGCATTTCGATTGCAAGGTTGTGTACCTCTGCGATCTTATTATTGACTTCATAGGAATGCCTTAGCCAATTGCTCTCATCGGCTTGATTCTGAAATGTCAAATAATTGGCTGTGCCGATGAATATGGCTAAAAGTATTGCGACAGCAAAACCTAAATATAGTTTTGTATAGGTGGATAATTTCATAGGCAAGGAAGATACGAACCGGAAATAAAAATAAAGCTAAACGGTGCCATAAAGAGTGATGCAAGTCACCTAAACTGATTTTGGGCTTTTATTTAGACATTATATCTTTGCAGTTGTAACATATAGATGTCTGGCTATGAGAGAGCTTTCTTATTTTTTTTTGATCATTCTTCTTTGTTCGATATCAACGGGTTGTAAAAAGGACAAGACAAAAGACGACCAGCACGGAGAAGTCGTGATTAACAGTGATGGAACCGAATTAAGTGGCCGCGTAAGCACTTCTGACGCCGGTGTTATCTTTATTGACCCTGACGGCATCGCGAATAAAAAAACCACCGCAGACACCTCAACCAATGAATATCCATTGGAACTGGTGGCATCGGTTTCTGCCCCGATACACCAGGGGGATACCCTCCGTGCCACACATGTTGAGATCAACGGCAACTATGCCTATATATCGTACAACATGGAGGGCGCAAAATATAAAGGAGCGATCGACGTCTTCAATATCAGCGCCGCCATAACTCCCCAGCTGGTAACCAGTGTCATCTTCCCAACTATCGACATCAGCGCAATCGCATACCTCGACAATAAATTGTTTATAGCCGGGGCTAAAGACGTCAATTCTTCCTCATCTGCGACCAGCCCTGCCATTGTTGGTTATCTTCAGTTGCAGAACGGAGTGCCTACCAGTACATTTCAATCTGCACATTTACCCAGCTTCGCAGGAACTGGTGTCATCGCATCAGACAATAAGGTTTATGTTACCACAGGTACAACCGGCGGGGTATACGTGATCAACCCTGCAAACTTGCAGACCACAGGCAGTACGACGCTGTCTGATGCACGTAGCGTTGCCGCCAATTCCACTTATTATGCCGTACTCACGGGCAGCAATGGCGTGAACATCTACAATAAATCAGGCAACGGCCTCGTAAAAAATATCAGCCTTGGCACCGACCTGGCCGAAGCCAAACGCACCATGGATTTTAATAGCGAATACCTGGTGATCGCTAATGGCAAAGGTGGTATCAAGTATTACAATGTCAATAGCGGCTCAAAAACAGGTGAGATCACATTGCCAACAAGCCTGCCTGGAGTACTTAACAACGACGATATCGTTACCAATGCGGTTTCATACAACAATCAGCTGATATTTGCAGCCAACGGTGCAGCCGGAACTTATGTCTGTACCGAGAATACCAACAACCATTCACTGAAGCTGGTTGGTGCATTTGGTTTCGGGATTGGCAACTCCATTAACTACGTAAAAAGCAAAGACAATTTTCTTTTCGTAGCATCGGGCCGAGGTGGTTTGAAGATCATGAAAATAATACCGGCAACAATCGCTTCCTCTTGCACATCGCTGCCCACTTATACGGGCGGCAATAACCTGAACGTGAGCCAAAACCAGAACCTGCAATACAAAGGATCAGTAACCTTGCATTCGTCAGTCATCCAGGGCACATTATTTTATTGCGGCACAATGGCACTTACAAAAGACCTGGACGTAAAGAGCGGTGGTACGCTCACTGTACAGGGTTCGCTGGTTACAGGCGCGCCGAACAAATACCTGAAGGTTGATGGCGGCGGGAAACTGAAAATACAGGGTAACCTGACCATTTATGGCAACCTTCAATTGGCTAGCAACTCTACTTTGGAGTTTGTTGGAACCAATAACACCGTGGCTATATACGGTACGGTAACTAAGGGTACGAACGTAACGATCACAGGCACTTATACCGATGTCAACGGCAAATTATAGCCAATGCACACAGGGTGAAAATAAGGGTGATTAACTTTTTTTGAGTATCATCAAAAAACATAAGGCGCTAAGTTTATTTCAAACTTAGCGCCTTATGTTTTTTCGTGGAATCATACCAGGTATGTGCTCGGTCCTTTCCTGCCTTGCCGCAACTGCACAGACAAGAGATTGCGAAACCATATTATCAATTGCTGGTAAAGAACTGGCCTATCCCCGTCTTTCGAAAGACAACCGTTCGATCCTCTACCAATCCAACGAAAGCGGCAAATGGCAGATATATATTAAAAATCTCACCACAGGTAAGCAACGTTCGCTGTCTGACGGGAAGCACAATGACAATTTCCCCGACTGGGACGTAAAGAATGAAATGGTAGCTTTTACGAGTGACCGCGATGGCAATGAAGAAATTTACCTGCTGGATCTTAACACAACGGAGGTAAAACGCATCACCTCGCATGCCGGGCGCGACATCCATCCCTATTTCAGTCCTGATGGCCGGTATTTGCTGTTTAACTCTACTCGCGGCAATGGTTCGCTGGATGTCTACCGGCACACACTCAGCAACGAAAAGACAGAAAGAATGACAGCCACTGCAGAAAATGAGACTTGCGCCCGTTATTCACCCGATATGAAACGAATCGTTTTTCTGAGAAATGATGATGTTGAAGATGACGTGTACGTCATGGACACCAAGACACTAAAAGCGGCAAACCTTACAAATACGCCTCAAGTAAGAGACGGCTGGCCTGTATTTGATAACAAGGGTACCTGGGTCTATTTTTCCTCCATGAAGTCTGGCTCCTTTGCCATCTATCGCACTGATTTGAAGGGCAGCAAGATCCAGCAACTTATTTTTCCTGCGCCCGGCGAAGAGGATGCGCGTGCTTTCATATCGTCAGGTGGGAGCAGTTTGCTCTATAACAAGAAAAAAGGGGCTGCGATTGAGATAAGACAATGCAGGATCGTCTCCTGAATGCTAGTCCTCCTTAAAACACTCTGCGTTTGAGCTCAGGGTTAGGCAGTTTCTTCGCGAATCGCTTAACAAGGATCAGCCCCGCAATAAACCCACCTATATGGGCTGCGTAGGCTACCCCGCCAGCCTCCTGCCCCCCTAAAGTTCCGAGGCCATTCAGTACCTGGAAGACGAACCAGACACCCACTGCGATAAACGCAGGCACTGTTATAACGGTAAGCAATACCCAAAGGTGTACGCCGCGCCGCGGAAATAGCAGCCAATAGCCCGCCAGAACTCCTGATATAGCGCCCGAGGCACCCAATGAAGGTATCAGGAGGCTATGGCCTAGCAGCCAGGTGCTTATTACATGTGCAAGGCCCGCAAGCAGCCCGCAAAGCAGGTAAAATACGAGGTATCCAAAATGCCCCAGTCTGTCTTCTACGTTATCGCCGCATATCCATAGGTACATCATATTACCTAGCAAATGGGCCACACCACCGTGCATAAACATCGACGTAAACAGGGTAAGCAGGACTGGAATAGGGGTCACCTGTAACCCTGGCAAGATAAAAGAATCACCTGTATAAGGGTCTTCAAGCACAGAATTGCTGGTAATGATATCGCGCCCGCTGAGTATCTCTCCCGGCACCGTAGCAAATGCATAGGTAAAGGAAAGGTTCCGTCCTATTCCCTGGTAGTATATGAAGACGAATATATTGACCGCTATAAGCAGGTAATTCACTATTGGGAAAACCTGCCTGTCCCTGTTATCGTCGCCTATGGGGATGAACATTGTTTTCCTAAGTTAATACAAATCTTATTCCAAGCGGACGAAGGAAAAGAGCCAGGTGGCAAAGACAAAAGTCCGGATAAACTGAATTCGATGTAAAGAGAAGCCCGGGTTTATGCACTCCCCAAAGAAAAAGCAGGAGGTGGCAGGCTAGGATACACTTGCGGATTATAGTGAAAAATCTAAAAAAAGACTGTCTCCCCTAGGGAAATGTCAATAACTACGTGGATAAATTTTGGGCCGATATTGTACAATTAATGGGGAAATATGTAATTTAATCTCTGGAATCACTCCGGTGCTCCCGGGGATAATGACAAAATTAAGTATTAACCCATAAAATGTAAAAGTATGGCTACTGCCAAAAAAAGCACGAAAAAAGCACCAAAGAAAGCTGCTCCTAAAAAAGCAGCAAAGAAAGCCGCTCCTAAAAAAGCTGCTGCAAAGAAAGCCGCTCCTAAGAAAGCTGCTGCGAAGAAAGCTGCTCCTAAAAAAGCTACTGCAAAGAAAGCCGCTCCTAAAAAAGCTGCTGCGAAGAAAGCTGCTCCTAAGAAAAAATCGGCAAGGAAGCCAAACGCAGCGTTCATGGCTCCGCTTAGTCTTAGCCCTGCAATGGCAGACGTAGTTGGTAGCAACTCACTGCCCAGGACTGAGATCGTGAAGAAAATATGGGAGTACATTCGCAAGAACAATCTCCAGGACAGCAAGAACAGGAGAATGATCAACGCTGATGGTAAATTGCGTCCGATCTTCGGCAAAGACCAGATCTCAATGTTCGAACTGGCTAAAATAGTTAACAAGCACGTGAAGTAATTTCACAGCTGACAATAAAAAAAGCCCTGCAAATGCGGGGCTTTTTTTATTGCTTCTTCAGCTGTGCAGAGTATATCGATGGAACGGCGCTGGCCTTTATCATCTGGTAGCCCGCATGAATCAAGCAAATGCCGATGAACTCGGAAATATACAGTATTTCAATGTGCCCGAATTTTGACGAAGCGCCGCCGATGCCGGGCAATAGTCCACCAATAGCAATAAGTACATTACCCCAGAACCTTGTGCGGTCAATGGAATTCCTCGAATATTGGATAGCGGAATAAATAGCACCTCCCACAAGGAAGGTAAATGCGTAGAGGTTAATGAACGGCGTTATTCCCCTGATGAATTTCCACTCCAGCAATTTGCCACTCATGCGCACATGTTGATCCGTTACCGGCTGCAGCGGTGATAAAATGACCAGCACTGATGAGGATATCACCGCTATGACGAGGACGATAGATAAAATGTCGGCGGTACTTCTTTTCATCAGCAGGTAAACTGTACCCTGGGCTAGCGGCGCACCACCAAGCAGCGCTCCGAGTATATACCAGGCTTTGAAGTTTGTGGGATGATAACCGAATATTGTATTGATACTTTCTGTGACCGTACCTGCACCGTAAAAAAAAATGCCCAGCATCCACCAGAAAACATGAAGTGCCTGCGGATTCTTGCGCCAGTGCTGGAATATCTCAACAAAAAAGAACGCCGTAAATAAAGTCGTCGCTAACGGTATATAATAAACAAGTCCCAAGGCGTGCTTTTCTATAAAGTTATCAATGCACAGCGCCTTCAGCCAATTTAATTTGTCATGGAAATGCCATAAAGCGAAACATTACCAGGCGGTACGACGCATGGCGATCAGCCCCAAAAGGGGGCCGGGTGCCAGCAGCAGGTAAAGGAACGCGGGCGGCATCCATCCTGCTGCTGTCTGAAGCAATTGAATACTGATGATCGTAAGAAAGAACCCTATTGAATACCCTATCGTTAGTGCAGTGCCTTTAACTTCGGCGCTGACTGATGCAGCTACCATCGTTGAAAATTGAGGCGAGTCAGCAATCACACTCATCGCCCACACAAACATGAAGGCAAGGAAAAGCCATTGAGGCAGATGAAACAACAGCGGTGACAACAAGCAACACCCGAACGAAACAGAAAGTGCGCCAAACGCAATGCGATGACTGCCAAGCCGTGGGGACAGGTTACCACCGGCCACGCAAGACAGTGCCCCGGAACCTATTAGCAAAAAACTGGTAAGGGGCACGTTGATATGAGTGTGGTGTAGCTGGTTGTAATAAACAAGTATCACCGGCACAAATGCCCAAAAAGCATAGAGCTCCCACATATGGCCAAAATACCCAAAGCTGGCCCTGCGAAAGGAAGGGTTCCCAAAAACGGAATAAAATGCCCTGAGGTCAGGTTTTGCCAAAGAGGTTTTGTATTTCCCTTCCGGCACAAGCAGCAGAATGACAAGCCCTCCGGCCAATGCGACTACAGATGTTATAATGATAACCGAGGCCCACGGCAGAGATGCAGTAAAGGCCCTGATAAGATGTGGCAAGGCCGTGCCTAGTACAAGTGCGCCCACAAGATAACCGAGGGCCTTGCCCAGTCCTTTCTCAAAATGATCGGAGGCTATTTTTACGCCTACAGGGTAGATACCCGCGAGGCAAAAACCTGTGATAAACCGTGTCCCAACTATCGATGCAAAACTACTCGAGGCCAGCATACCGAGATTAGCCAGCGCACCTGTCAGCGCCGCAAGGAAAAATAAATTCTGCGCACAAAACCTATCTGTGATAGTCAATACAGAAAACACCAGGGTGCCGGTAATAAAACCAAACTGCACTGCGGAAAGAACATGCCCCGTAACACTCCCCGGAAGTCCGAAATCTGTAATGATATCACCGATAACAGCGTTGCCAGCAAACCACAATGATGTGCAGGCAAACTGGGCAATTACAATCAATGCGAGGATAGTTCCCGGCCTTTTATAAGCTGCCATTAGCGTGAAAATACCATGCGCTTCGACTGCAGCGTCTTCCCGTCAACCACCAGCGTGTAAGTATAGATGCCGCTCATACCGTAGCCATGCTTGTACCATACTTCATTCATTCCTGTGGTAAGATCGATCTTCAGGCGCTGGATTTCTTTTCCTGTGATATCGGTGACCATAATAGCTGCATCTCTATAGGTGATTGGTTTATTCACTAATACCGATATGATCGTCGCTTCATCGCCGACGGGATTGGGTGTATTCTGCAGCAGCACTATACCGTTGCTTTGCGCTTCAACATCATCGATACCGGTAGTAACAGTAAACTCCTTTATTGGCAGGCTTTCAATTCCATTGCCATCCACAGACATTACGGACACCCTGTATACACCTTGTGGCACGGTGAAAGTCTGGGTAGTGCTCCCCGTGAATGTGTAAACGGTATCCCAGTCGTTGGTGGTAGTGCGTACCCCTACCCTGTAATGGTTGTAGTTGTACGGATCCATCACATTCACGGCAAACTCATTGATGTGCGTGCTGGTCACTGTGAAGTCCGGTGTCTTGGGGCCTATAGCCAGCATACCTGCGGCATTGCCGTTAATGACCGCATTGCGGGCAAGATAGTTGAAGTCGACAAAGAAGCTGTCAATAATATTGTCGTTGTCTGTATCTAAGCCCAATATATCATCTGACGTATGCTGGCGGTCCGTATAGCCGGGGCCATTGCTTGCATCGCCGTGTTCGTTGGCGCATGTAAAACGCATAGCTGTAAAGCCTTTCTGCCTGAATGGAATATGGTCGCCACCGCGGCCAATGCGGTCTTCATCTGCCATTATCGTAACGGTCATAGGCACAGCCGCAAATGGCCTGATCATTTCTTTATATTCCAGCTTTACGAACCTCGATAGTTGCTTGTGTGGCGAATTATTGCCACCGAAGGAGAATAATCTCACCTGTGTGCTGTCGACGGCATTGAGACCGGGGCAAGATGGCGGAGAAGATGTTTGTCCGCATATAACACCGCCTACAACGTCGTTATTCAATACTGATTTTATAGCGATACCTTTTTGCTGGGCATAAGTTGCAAATGCATTTGCACCTAACAGTCCTTGTTCTTCGGCTGTGGTGGTCATGAACACGAGTGTATGTTTATAACTGTACTTACTCATTACACGAGCCAACTCCATCACCAGTGCAGTTCCGCTGGCGTTGTCTTCCATCCCCTCTGCAACGCAGCTGATATCGCAGTTGCCGGTGCAGCGGGTATCCATATGTGCTTCTATCAAAACAATGGACTTGTCCGAGGTATCATTTCCTGGAAGCACTGCCACAACGTTTTTATGCCTGTCAGTTCCGCAAATGCTTTGATCGAACTGCAAATATGCGGGCAATAACCTGTTCTCATTCTGCGTGCTGAACTGCTGGAACTTTGAATAGATCCAGCTGCGTGCAGCACCTATGCCGCGGGTGGCAGAAACTGTATCAGAACCCGAATTACGCGTTTCGAACTTACGCAGTTCAAACAAGTACGCCTTCATTGAATCAGGCGATACTCTTGCAAGAATGCCTTTGCTGATAGTATCCGGGTGCATGAGCACCGTAGATGCGAGGTAGGTGTTGGGGTCATAATTTCCCAGCATCACCAGCTCGGCAGTTGGATTGGTGGAAATGATGTTTGTCTGTGCCGACACAGCGAAAGAGCCGGCAATGGCGGCCATCCATAATACAAGTGCTTTCATACTCCCTTCGTTATCTCCGAAAGTTATCAAAAATTGCGATATGATTGGACAAATCCTAAAAGGCGGCCACCTCGGCCAGGCATGCTACCGGATCAATTCAATATCCCCTTTTTTGAAAATCTCGCCACATAGTGTTGAAGTGGCTTTGTAAAAGTAGAAATAGGTATCCAGCTCAGCTTTTTCGCCTTTGTACATCCCATCCCAGCAGTCGGATGGGTTTTTAGTGTGAAATACAGCTTGCCCCCACCGGTTATTGATCAACAGTTCGAATTTAGTTATGTCGCCTGGAACAATGACGCGATAGCAATCGTTGATCCCGTCTCCATTCGGAGTAAAGGCGTCAGGCGCAAAAATTCTTCCATCACCCGGGTACACTTCCAGCAGAACGGATGCGGTGTCCTTACAGCCGTATTCACTAATGCCTGTAAGCGTATACCTTGTTGAAGCTTTGGGAAATGCCGCTGTGACGGCAGCCTCAGGATGGCTTAAAAAATCACGAGGGCTCCAACTATAACTTTCCGCACCGTACGCGATCAGCTGGCCGGATTCTAATCCACAGTCTTTGGGCGAAGCAATGATCTGTAGCTCAGGCAGAGGATGGACATCAACTTTTACACTAAATGTTTCTTCTCTATTGCACAACGTGTCTGTGATGGTTACAAAGTACTCCTGGCTCCTGAGCGGCCTGACAAGCAGTTCTGCAGCTGTATCATCCAAAATTGCATTATCTGTAAACCATAAATAACGCCCGCCAGCTGCATGTAACTGAACGGAATCTCCTTCACAAATCGTCCCTCCGGGGCCAGCTTCAAAATGGAAAGGAATGATGGAAAAGGACACGTTGTCGGTATCGCTGCATCCATGATCATTCATAACAACCAGGTTGTATTCGGCCGATGCATTGACGGTAACGTAAGGCTTCTGCTCTGCGGGGTCAGAAAAGTCCGGCTGGGGATACCAGCTGTATGTGCCGCCGCCCCTGCCGTGTAATTGAATATAAGCCCCGGGGCACACTACACTGTCATTCCCCGCATCGGCAGTCGGATAAGGGTAAGCGGTCAAGGCTACCGATTGGGTATCGCTGCAACCGTAAGAATTGGTAACTGTAAGCAGGTAATGGGCAGGAGCGTTAACAATCGTTGATGGGTTTGATACATTGGGATCGCTAAGGCCGGTGCCGGGTGACCAATTATAACTGCCGCCACCTGAACCCTGCAGAATTACTATTCCGCCCGCACAGACACCTGTGTCGTTACCGGCATCAGCCACAGGTACCGGATTAACAATGATCTTAACTTCATCAGTATCCTTACAACCGTTAACACTTGTTACAATGAGTGTATAAACTCTTTCCGTATCAGCAAAATGCGTGGGTTTTGCGATACCTGGTGTACTCAGGTTTGTTGATGGCGACCAATTATATGTACCGCCACCACTTCCATTTAACTGCAACCAGGTCTTTTTACAAATGGCAGTATCATTACCGGCGTTGGCTACAGGTTTAGGATACACATTTACATTTACATCGTCAACGTCTTTACAGCCATAGGTGTTGGTTACTTCCAGCGTATACAGCGAACCGGCGGTCGCGTAAAAACCAGGCGCCGATGTTGAAGGGTTGCTTAATCCGGCCGCCGGTGTCCAGTAGTAGCTCCCACCACCGGAACCGTTCAAGGTGACGAATGTATTTTCACAGACAGCTATATCGCCACCCGCATCTGCTGTCGGTATAGGATAAGTGCTGACATCTACATAATCAGTATCAGAACACAATTGAGTGTTAAAGACGATCAGCCGGTATGTTTTCGGGGTGGCCTGGTAAGGCAGGTACACGGTGGGATTGGGAAGTTGTGATCCTACCATATTTGGCGCATCGGGCGTCCAATAATAAAGCGTTCCACCACTTCCGTGCAATTGGATGGTTGATTCAGCACATACCGCCGTGTCATTCCCCGCATTAGCAACCGGCTCGGGATAAGCAACTACATCAACAGTGTCCTTATCCTTGCAACCAGATATATTTGTTACTGTTAGATAATAACTGGCGCTACCCGTAACCTTTACCTGTATAGCAGGGTTTGTGGGGTTGACAATGTTCGCAGCGGGTGACCAGCTATATGCACCCCCTCCACTTCCTGTCAGTGTCACGGTTTTCCCGGGGCATACACCCGTGTCGTTCCCGGCATTTGCTACAGGCTTGTCCATAGCTATAATATTCACAGCATCTGTGTCTTTGCAACCATGCAAATCGGTTACAACCAAGCGATAAGTATTGCCAAAGTTGACAACCAGCTGGGTAACTGGTGAAGTGGGATTTAGAATGCTGGCCGAGAGAGGTATCCATTGATAGCCAGGCCCTGTACCCGAGCCCGATAATAAAACCGTATCTCCTTCGCAAACAGAAGTATCACTGCCTGCGTTGACGATGGGTTTCGGAATTGCCACCAAAACATCGGCGGTATCCCGGCAGCCAAAGTCATTTTCAACGCTGACAAAATATTTCGTCGTGTCCGATGGCTTAGCTATAGGATTCTTACAACTTGTACAGCTAAGCCCTGCCGACGGCCACCATTTGTAGGTGACAGGGTTTTTGGTGTAAGTAGTGCTCGCATTTAACTGAACGGGTGCGCCATGACATGCTAATGTATCCGGAGAGGCGGTTGCTGTAATTGTGTCTGGAATAACAATATAATCTGTAAACAGAGTATCGGGGCAACCAAAGCCAGGATACGGAACAAGAATAACCGCAAACTTTGAAGTACCTGACGGTGCCTGTATAGTTACAGTCTTCTGCGTATCTATAACAGTTGTCAATGAAGAATCCATCCAGGTATAGGATTTGTAGCCAGGAGGGCCAGTTAAGGTTATCTGGGGCGAACCGTTGCAATTGGCAGCATATATCTGGAACAAACCACAGTTAATATCAACGTACCCATACCCGAAGTGTCCTCCCAGGTCGCAGTCTCCGCTTGCAAAATCTACCGCTACCGTCTTGCCGCCATAGCCCGTCAGATCCAGGCTCGCAGTTGTCCAGGGTTTATAAAAAACGTTTGCCTGCCCTGATACTGGAGACAGATTGAATCCGGGCAAACCAGAGGACGACACATAAATATGTTGGTTGCACGCTATTGGCGTATTGGTAGCCGAATCAAAAGCTGTTACTTCAAACCTGGGCTGATCTGTAGTATTGTGACCAGGGTCTTCGAAGACAACTGCATACCTATACAGAAGTATGAATTTACCGGGGCCGGAGGGCACATGTACATAATAACGCGCCCGCTCCGCTTGTGCCCCAATACTATCGTTGCCTAGTTTTAAAGAATAGGATCCGCCCCCCGGCACTACAACAGGAAAACCACCATATTGGTCAACGCCATTGCCTGATGTTAAGGTATGCCTGTTTAAGACCGCCCCTGATAACGTTGAAGTGCTGATGGGGCAACAGGTGCCTTTATATAAATACCAGTTTGAAAAATTTCCGCTTTCAAAATTTATATTGGGAGGACAAAAGCTTGTTTGTGCGTATGCGATCGCATTGAGAAAAAGGCAAAAGAGTAGGGTTGTATATGTAAGGGCTTTAAGGCGCATGACCACTAAAACATTATTAAATATACGAAAAAGACAAATAGCTAGTTAAAAAGCTACAACGGTATGTTAGCCGCTTAAAATAAAAAAGGCGAAGAAACGCTCTCGCGCTGTTTCTCCGCCCTCAGGCAGTCGGGATGATCCCGCATATGCGGGACTTCGCTGAGAAAAGTTCGGACCAGCGGCCTCTTCGTCGCGAATTCCCACATGCGGGACTCCGGGCTGCCCTGCATCCCGTCAAATTATTTTATCAATGCGTGCAAACCTAGTTGTTGTGCTTAGGCATAATCCGTAGTCCCACAATATTAAGGAATCTGTTTTAGTTTCGTTATCGGCTAAGGTAATGATATACAAATATATAATATATGCAAACATGTGTATACCACTAGTCATAACCTGTCTGCTTTCTGAGGATTGGGTATCGGTAAACTCAAAGCAACACTAACCCATCAACACGAACATTTTGTGTAAATTTGGGCAGACAATCACCCTATTTATGCCGGCAATCAATTTTATCAAAAGGATCCAATTCATCTGCATACTCACTCTTCTTGCTATCACTTCAAATGCCCAGGTGGGAACATACGAATCTCCTCCCATGGGCTGGAACAGCTATAATGCATTTGGATATAGTGTTTATGAACAAGATGTCCGCGAAAATGCCGATTACATGGCCGAACATTTAAAGCAGTTCGGATGGGAATATATTGTGATCGATTTTTTATGGTTCTTACCTCTGGTTGAAATACCTAATCCGTATACGCCAAATCTAACCTACGTTCACCTGGATCAGTATGGACGAAGTATCCCGGACACTGGAAAATTTCCATCCTGTGGCAACGGCTTCAAACCGCTTGCCGATTATGTCCATTCAAAAGGTTTGAAATTTGGAATACATTTGATGCGAGGTGTTCCCAGACAAGCCTATTACGCAAAATCACCCATAAAAGGCACCAATGGTATTACCGTGGATATGATCACCGACACGAATTCGGTTTGCGATTGGCTGGGTTTTATCTGGGGAATAGATATGACTAAACCGGGATCTCAGGAGTACCTGAATTCTCTTTTTGAATTATATGCTGAATGGGGAGTTGATTTTGTGAAGGTTGATAATATACTTGATCCTGTTTACCAGAAAGCCGAAATAGAAGGATATCATAAGGCAATAAAGAATTGCGGCAGACCCATTTTCCTAAGCCTTTCTCACGGCGATGCTCCCCGTGAGGAAATAGATCATCTTCATAATTATTCAAATGCCTGGCGTGTGACTGCAGATTTTGCCGATACATGGGTCTCACTGCACGACTGGGTATCCGTATATGCCCCTATGTGGCAGGGATTGCATGGCAAAAACGCATGGGCCGACCTCGATATATTGCACATAGGCATGGAGTTCATCAGGCGCGACAACAAAACTGCACACTATACCGATTTTACGAATGATGAGCTATACACGCAAATGACGTTATGGTGTATTTTCAAATCACCGCTGATGATTGGCGCACACATACCCCAGAACAGGCCGATCGACTACAAATTGCTGACAAATCCCGACCTGATTGAAATAAACCAAAAAGGCATAGAGCCTAAAGAAGCTTTTAGAAGCGATAGCTGCTATGTGTGGACATCGCTCATGCCCAATGGAGACAGGAACATTGCAGTATTTAATGGATCCATCGGAGAAAAAACGGTTGCATTGAGCTTTGAGCAGTTAGGAATGACGGAGAACAGAGGATATAGATTGCGCGATCTTTGGAATAAAACCGATGAGGGCATTCACAAAACTAATTATGTGGCACACGTCCGGCCTCATGGCGTGGTCTTGCTGAGAGCCCAAAAACTGCCGTTGGTTGTGGGCGACATTGAAATAATGCCCAATCCTGCGGTTGATAATATAGATATCAAGTTGCCTGAGGAACAACACAACCCCGATATGATACCCACTCTTGCCGAGCTTAGAAATATGCAGGGACAGCTTGTGTTACGCCAACTCGTAGCTGACCCGGGCAACACAACACGTTTGGATGTCACAAATTTGCCAAGCGGTAACTACGTATTGCAGTTAACAGGAGGCTCGTTCAAAAAACGGAAAATAGTTTCTATAATAGGCCGTTGATCTAATGGCCTTTAGCCTCAAGCCAGGCCCTACGCCCTTCCCCTGCAAATACGTGACGCTCGCTGTGATACGAAGAACGCACCAGCGGGCCGCTTTCCACATAGTCAATGCCCATTTCATAGCCCTTCTCACGATAGAAGGCAAATTCATCGGGGTGAACAAAGCGCACCACGGGCAAATGTTTCTGCGTAGGTTGGAGGTATTGTCCTAGAGTAAGTACGTCGAGGCCATTGTCCGCAAGGTCCTGCATGGTTTGCAATACCTCGTCCTGGGTTTCGCCGAGGCCCAGCATGATACCGCTCTTTGTACGCATACCACCATCTTTCAATCTGCGGACCACCTCCATGCTGCGATGGTATTTGGCTTGTATACGTACTTTGCGGGTCATGCGCTCTACCGTCTCTATATTATGAGAAACAACCTCGGGAGCTACTTCGATAATTCTTTCGAGATTTTCCCACTGCCCTCTGAAGTCAGGTATCAATGTTTCAAGTGTAGTATCGGGATTTAAAGCACGTACTGCCTTGATGGTGTTTGCCCAGATAATAGACCCGCCATCTTTCAATTCGTCGCGGTCAACCGAAGTGATTACCGCATGCTTCACCTTCATCAGGTGGATCGCCTCCGCGACTCTTTGCGGTTCATCCCAATCAACAGGCTCCGGCCTGCCGGTAGCCACGGCACAGAAACCGCAGGACCGCGTACAGATGTTACCCAGGATCATGAAGGTAGCGGTACCAGCTCCCCAGCACTCGCCCATATTCGGGCAATTGCCGCTCTCGCAGATAGTATGCAGCTTGTGGGTGTCCACAAGGTTGCGTACATGGCGATAACCCTCTCCTGTTGGCAGCTTTACGCGCAGCCAATTAGGCTTTTTTATACGGGTTTCCGCAGTCTCTACTGTGCTAATGATGGGCAATTCCTGCATAACTGGCGCAAGTTACGATCATTGCCAGCGTTTGCCAAATTGGAAGGAAACGTAGAAGTTGACGAAGTATGGCACAGGCTTCTGACCGGCCATCAATTCTATTTTTTTTGCATACAACTCGGCGTTGATACCGGTCTCTACGGCCATCTTGGTTGTTTTCGATTTGGCAAAATCGAAATGCAGGGCGGTTTTGAAATGGATGCCGGGTATTACTTTAGTCTCGCCCAGGCCTTGTGCAAAACCGGTGCTGCCAATAATGTAGTTTACGGTGCCATTGGCTTCCGGCAGGCCAAGAAATTTCGGAGCTGCAGTATCTGAATATTTAACAGCTTCCACAGGCCCTACATTACCACTACCGTCTACCGATTGCACATCCAGATAGTAGGGCTTGGACAAACCTGCGGAAAGACCACCAAGGTAAACCCAGTGTATAGCTACCGTGCCTCTTTCCGGCTTACCAGCTATCATTTTACGGGCACCGTAGCCCAGTTTGAATGTATAGAAGTTATTTACCTTTCCGTAGATAAAAGGTTTGGCATTATTGTCGCTCGGAGCATTGTTGTTGCGTTTGATCTCTTTGGGGTGTTTCTTCTCCGCAAACTCAACCTGGAAGAGTTTAACATCATAAAAATTATCCCTGTCTTTCTCTTCGCTTTTCGCCCAGCCTTTGTCTGCAAACAGGCCCCAGCCATCTGTATTCAGGCGGATACCGCCACTCAACTCAGTACGGATTGGCTTTGGCTTCTTCGGAATTACTCTACGAACGGGAGGTACAATAGGTTTAACCACGGCAGTAGTATCTGCAGCCCTGACCAGCTTGCTGCTATCTATTACCGGAGTCTGGTTTACGTCAATCACGGCTGCCGTTGTGGTGTCTGTTACCACAACAGGTTTTGTATTATCCGTAGCTGTCTGGGCTTTAGCATCCGCAACTAATCCGCAACTTACTACCAGCAAGCCCAGTTTGATAATCCCTTTCATATTAAAGTAACGACACTCCATCCTGATTCGTACATTAAGGTACGATAAACTTTGCTTCAACTGACACGCAACTGTAAATTTAACTTAAATTACGTGCCATGACCTCTAAAGTTATCTATAAAGGTGGCCTTCGCGCCACCGCTACCCACCTACGCTCCAGCTCCATTGTAGAAACCGATGCCCCGGTTGACAATCATGGCAAAGGCGAGCGTTTTTCGCCTACTGATCTCGTAGCTACCGCCCTCGCATCCTGCATGGTAACCACCATGGGAATAGCAGCCAATGCGCATAGCATTGATATTGACGGCACAGAGTGTGAAGTAGAGAAAATCATGGCGCCCAACCCGAGGCGTATTGCCGAGGTGAAGGTAAACGTGTATATGCCCAAAACCAAAACTTACAACGATCACGACAAGAAGATCATGGAGCACGCGGCACTCACGTGCCCGGTTGTGGAAAGCCTGCACCCCGACTGCAAAAAAACAATACTATTCGTTTGGCGCTGAGCGCATAATGCTCAGACCAACAGCGCATTCCAGGCAGCGCTTTTGTGAGCAATAATTATTGTAAAGCTGTATCAGGGCCTGCGAATGGGCGGCATTTTTTGCTTTCCAGTTAAATTCGATCCAGAGATTGAGGATGTGGTTTTTCTCCGGGGCAATAGCGTCCAGCAAGGTCAGGGCGCGCTCCTGCTGCCGGTCACTGCCGTGCTTACCCGCATAAAGAAACTGTATCGGGGCAATGGTATTGATGACAATGTTCTCAATTGAAGCCTTACCGAGCTTCTTGTCTGTGGATTTGTCTTGTGCTTCGTCGAATACAAAATGCGTCTTCCAGTATTCGCTGACATTGACTTCCAGCAATGGAATGATCTCCTTGATTGTATGTGTTTCGACCACCTGCGAGAACAGGTGAAGAGACCTATGCACCAAAGCTGCAAATTGTGCTATACGGATAGTTGGAAAGTTTGCCGGCCTTAGCCTGAGGAATTTCCACAGATGCTCTGCAATGGATTGCAATTTATACTTCTGTTTCAGGTAAGCATATTCCTTCTTCAGCACGTTCGGATATTCATCTGCAAATTCTCTATCCAGCATTCCTGCTTGCCCAAACAGCAATGCTTCGATCTGTGTAAGGTTGGTTCTGTGCTTCGCAAGAATATTCAGCGGCAGCGATTGCGCCAGCATCTGGAAAGGCGTGGCATTCACTTTGAATCCGAAATTATTGGCCATGCGCCAGTACAACAGGTTGCGCCAGTCGTCCTTCGAGGCATCCAGCAATTCTTTCCATGCAACCAGTTTTTCTTCCCAGCGTTCTGCCAGCATACGGCTAAGCCAGCTTTCTTTGGTAATGTCTTTTACCGAAGCTAGCTGTGACGCACAGGGTATCTTTGAATGTGCGTTGATAAAGGAAGAATGTTTATCAATGATAGCAAGCGGTATATGAGAGGATAGCTCCAGCACCGGTGTGTTAGCTACAACCCTGTCGCGATCGTTATTATATACAACATGCAAAATGATATTTTGATATGCCGGATCGCTGTCATGCCCGTGTTTGTTCCAGTCGCTGGTGTTGATGTGTAGTTCTACATGGCCAACCAGCACCGTATTGCCTATCCGCACCTTTGCTTCCAGGAAATCAGGCCCTGCATTGGTATTGTATCTGCCAGGGTGGATAATGGTGATGGTCTCGCCTTCGTCGGTAGTGAGGTGGCCCGGTTTGTAAAGACTGTATTGCCATACAGACTGCAGCAGTTTTTCCTGCATCGTGGAAATTTCTTTCCGGTAATTTACAAATAAGCTGCCATTTGTTCCTGGTATTCTGCCGCGGCCTCCCCGGCACGCTTTGCAAAGTCAGCATCACTACCTGCAAATATTATGGCGCGGGATACGTTGATAAGAACACCACCATCGCTATTCATAGTGTTTTCACATACCGTAGGCACGTCACCACCCTGCGCACCAACTCCGGGTATCAGGAAAAAATGTTCGGGAAGCATTTTGCGGATATGCTGCAACTGCTCTTTGCGTGTAGCACCTACAACGAACATCAGGTTGCCAGGGTTACCCCAGCCCGCAACGGTTTTCAATACTTTCTCATAGAGCAGCTCGTCGCCGCAATGCTGTAGCTGAAAATCTGCGCTACCACCGTTAGACGTAAGCCCCAGCACAATAGCCCAGTTACCATCAAACTGCAGGAAAGGCTTTACACTGTCTGAACCCATGTATGGTGCGACTGTAACGCTGTCGAATGGGTAAGTGTTGAAGAAGGTTTTGGCGTATTGATCGGCAGTATTGCCGATATCGCCACGCTTGGCATCGGCGATGGTGAAGATGTCCTTGGGAATATAGTCAAGTGTTTTGCTCATACTTATCCAGCCTTTTACCCCCTGCGATTCATAAAAAGCGGTATTGATCTTATATGCAACCGTATAGTCTTTCGTTGCGTCTATGATCGCCTTATTAAACGCAAATACCGGATCCTCTTCAGAGAACAAGTGCTTGGGGATTTTTTCGATATCAGTATCGAGGCCTACACAAAGCACGGATTTCTTGGAGCGGATAGCGGAGACGAGTTGATCGCGGTTCATCATAACATATAACTTGCGGCAAAAATAACTACTGATCTTTGTACTTGCCTATTTTATCGTCGATGGCCATATCACGGCCCTTACTCGTATGCAGTTTCATATTTATTAATAAAGAATCTGCCCCGGCATTATAGCAGCTGGCTTGTATATCGTTCAGCAGCTGCATTACCTTGTCGTATGGACCTTCAATTACTGTCTCGAACGGGCATACAACATATTTAAGTCCCGACGCATTTATAGCCGAAATAGCCTTGTCGATAATAGCATAGGCCTCTTCTTTAGATTTTTCTAATGGTAATACCTGTATGGCAAAGTTTACTACATTTTGCATAACTCCTAGTTTTTGTGCAAGTTATCTTCGAAAGCTTAAAAAAATTTAATCAGCTATAAATTTTATCTGTTTGGTTGCTAATCAGAGACATGTATTTTTGTAGCCTCTCACAAAAAATCACATAACTTATGAAACGTTTTCTACTCGCTTTATTGGTTGCAGGTACAACATTTAGTGCTGCTAACGCGCAAGACCTGAAACTACCTGCCTTGAGTCCTACGGCCAAGATATACCAGGCATTCTCTACGTCAGATATCGAAATATCTTACAGTCGTCCTTCTATCCGTGGCCGCAAGATCTTCGGCGACCTCGTTCCTTTCAACACAGTCTGGCGCACAGGAGCCAACTCTGCTACCAAAGTAAAATTTGGCGAAGATGTAACTATCGGCGGACAAGCGGTAAAAGCAGGTGAATATGCACTGTACACTATTCCCGGCGCTACCGAGTGGGAAGTGATACTGAACAAAGGCCTGGGTAACTGGGGCGCAATGGGCTACAACACGGCTGATGATATCGCTCGTTTTAAGATCAAACCACGTGCTTTGGATAAAACCGTCAATACATTCACCATGAATATTGGCAACATAACCTTCAATAGCTGCAACCTGGAACTGATGTGGGAGAAAACCAGACTTGTCATTCCTGTCACTTCCGATAATAACGCCCGTTTAACTGCAGCTATCGATAAGGCGATCACTACACCTAATATTCCATACTACCAGGCCGCCAGTTACTATTACGAGACCAATCAGAACCTGGACAAAGCTTACGAGTATGTGAGCAAAGCTGTAGATGCAAATCCTAAAGCTTTTTATATGTGGCACCTGAAGGCGAAGATCGCGCAGAAGACAGGTCGCAAAGCTGATGCGATAGCCGCCGCAAACAAATCAATTGAGTTGACAAAAGGCACGCCTAACGAGCGCGAATACCAGAACAACAATCAGAAAGTAATTGACGCCGCTAACAAAATGTAATAACGGCAAACCAAGTATATTTGATACCCACAGCGATGAAAAAAGCTGTGGGTTTATTTTTCTCGCACACACAATTATGAAAAGACTTTTTCTGCCTATCCTGCTGTCTGCTTGTGTAGCTACCAATGCACAGCAGGTACGTCCGGCTACGTCAGCACAGATATACCACGAAATCGGACAGCTAAAGAACCTCACGAACGTGCTGTACCTGGCAGCCCACCCCGATGATGAGAATACCCGCCTGCTGGCATGGCTGGTGAACGATCAGCACATACGCACAGCTTATCTTTCACTAACACGTGGCGATGGAGGACAGAATATATTAGGCAGTGAGCAGGGCGCAGCGCTTGGATTGATACGCACGCACGAGCTGATAGAAGCGCGTAAGCTGGATGGCGCGGAACAGTTCTTTACACGCGCGATAGATTTCGGGTTTTCTAAAAATTACCAGGAAACTTTCAAACACTGGGATCAGGACCTTTTAACCGGCGATGCTGTTTGGGTGATCCGCAAATTCAGGCCTGACGTGATCATTTGTCGGTTCCCGCCGAACGAACAGGCCGGACATGGGCATCACGCAGGCTCTGCTATTATTGGAGAAAAAGCGTTTCATGCAGCAGGCGATTCAACGAAATATCCCGGCCAGTTGAAATACTACAAACCATGGCAGCCAAAACGCATCCTGTTCAACTCCTTCCGCTTTGGCGACAGGAATACAGTAACGCCCGACCAGTTCAGGCTGGATGTTGGACAATACAGTCCGCTGCTGGGCATGGGTTAT